>JAKFXP010000135.1 GCA_021731325.1 Parcubacteria group bacterium | reverse complement strand
GTTGGCCAGGAGCCACTTGCAACACATTTGAGTACCATTTCAGTGGGGAGTGCGAGGAGTACCGCAACCATGCCCGAAAGAAAGGCTGCGAGTATGAGCCATTTTGGTTCTGGGTGCTCAGAGTCTTCGCGCAAAAAGAACCAGAGCCATATAAGCGCAGGGACAATACCCCCTAAGAGGGCATAGATAAGGCTACTACCGAGTTCCATCACCGTATGATACCAGGAGCGGGGTGTATCCGTATACCGTCGAAGTATGAGTATCTAGTATGAGAATGAGAGTCCAAGAGCGAAGTTCGTATGGGTATGCGTATGGGAATGGGGACGACGAAAGGAGTCTAGAGTGCACTTGGCCAACGGAGAGACGTGTGAAGTACACGGAGTACCTGCACGGTGTTCTTTTGTATCCGGTATGCCACAATGTAGGGGAGACGGGGTACGACGAGCTCTCGGGTACCGGCAATGCGTCCTTCTCTTTCTGAGAACGGGGCGGTTGAGAGCTGCAAGCGCACAATGGTATAAATGGTGCGTACTACGCGTACTGCTGCACTGCGGTTATCCTGCGCAATGTGTGCGTGTATGGCGTGCAGGTCATGGCGCGCGAGTAGAGTCCACTCTATGGGCATAGGCTATTTTTCTAGTGACTCGATCCAGGCGCTTATGGCGCTATCGGCAACCAGGTTGCCATTGTCTGCAGCTTGTACACCACGCTCTATTTCGTGCGCGATCCAGTCTTGATGGGCGACATATTGCTCAAGTGCTTCGCTCACGAGCGAAGATCGTGAGCGCCGCGTCGCCTGTGCGAGCTCTCGCAGGCGTTCGTGCGTAGCGTGTGTGGTGCGAACGGATATAACCGTATCAGCATTTGGGGACGTTGTAGTCATATGTATACATACTACTACATTTATCAATATACACAACTTTGTGGAGCATATGTGGGAATATGGGACGAGCGTAAATCCCGTATACGCATACTCTTATCTATGATACTCATACTTGTGCAGGCCATTTCGCCACCAGCAATAGTTCGCTGTCCTTCTCGGGCAATGCCGACCATATTTCCTCAGTAACAAACGGCATGAATGGGTGCAGGAGTTTGAGCTGGACGACGAGCATGTCGTAGAGCGCACGGACACGACTTGCTTTTCGCGCCATATCGTCGCTTTGGAAGATTGGCTTTGATGTTTCGAGTATTTCTGCTGCAAATGTATCCCACGTATAATGATAGAGCTTTTCTCCGGCCAAGTAGAGACGGAAACTTTTGAAGTCGTCGTTGACATCAGCGACCAGTGTTCTTAGCTCATTTACGAGCGCCTGATCATCCACATGGAGCTCTGCGGTGAGATCAAGACCAGTTTCGTCGGCCGAGGTGAGGACAAAACGGCTTACATTCCAGAGTTTGTTCGCAAACAGCTTATACCCCTTTACTTTACTTTCATCAAAGCTTACGTCGTTGCCGATTGCGGTGCCAATAAGGAGTCCCATACGGAGTGCATCCGCGCCGTACTTCGTAATCATGTCAAGCGGATCAATGCCATTGCCGAGCGATTTGCTAAATTTACGCCCTTGCTTATCGCGAACAAGGCCGTGTATGAGTACGGTCTTAAATGGTACTTGGCCAAGGTGAAAGCCACTCATGAGTATCATCCGCGACACCCACAGGTTGAGAATCTCATATGCGGGCGACATAAAGGCAGTAGGGTGGTAGGTCGTGAGGTCTATGGTCTTCTCTGGCCAACCAAGGGTTGAAAACGTCCACAGGGCTGAGGAAAACCACGTGTCGAGCACATCAGACTCTTGTTCCCACCCGTCACCCTCAGGTGCAATAACATCGCAGTACGTAGCCGTCACTTTTCCTGCCTCATCCTTTTTATACCAGACGGGGATACGGTGCCCAAACCATATCTGCCGTGAAATACACCAATCATGGAGGTTGCCGATCCAATTGAAATACGCTCGGCGGAATCCATCTTGAGGCATGTGTACCGCATCACTTTCGACCACAATACGCATCATCTCCTTGAGGGTAATTGATGTACCAGGTGTGATGCCCTCAATTTCGGAGTGCTTCATCACAAAGGGCTTATCGACCGCCATGAACCACTGGAGTTTGGGGAGGGGTTCTATGACTGCACCGGTGCGCTCTGCAGTCGATACTCGCTGATCAACCTCTTCGTCTTTTTCGAGCAACCCTTCCTCGGTGAGCCACTCGACGACCATATCGCGCGCCTCGCCAACCTTTTTACCCACAAGTCGTCCCTCGACCGTCATCTTTGCATACTCATCAATGACGGGGACTACGGTGAGTTTGTGTCGTTCTCCCATGTCCCAGTCGATCATAGAGTGTGCAGGGGTGACGCCAAGTGCGCCAGTACCAAAGGCAGGATCAACGGCCGTGTCGGCAATAATCTTGATATGGATAGGTGTGTCGCAAAAAATAACATCGTACTCTTTTCCCACGTACTCCTTGTATCGAGCGTCATCGGGGTGTACGGCAACCGCCGTATCACCTACTTTGGTTTCTGGTCGCGTGGTTGAGATGCTAATAGGAAAATCTTTGCTGTATTTGAATGTATACAGGTGCGCCTTTCGCTCTTCGTACACAATTTCATCATCTGAAATTGTTGTTTGGCCCTTGGGATCCCAGTTGACGATACGGTAGCCACGGTAGATAAGACCCGCATCGTACATCCGCTTGAAAGCAGTCATAACGGCGGTGTATCGCTTGTCATCGAGCGTATAGGCGTAGCGTGACCAATCGAGCGAGGCACCCAGCTTCTTTATCTGACCCACAATGATATTCTCGTGAGCAAGCGCAAATACTTTGACCCGTCGCACGAGCTCCTCACGTCCCAAATCATGCCGGCTTTTTTTTTCGTCTTTTTGAATATCTTTTTCAACGCGCGCTTGGGTGGCTATCGCTGCCGAATCGGTGCCCGGTATCCAGAGTGTTTTTTTACCCTGCATCCGCGCATACCGAACAAGCGCATCTTGGAGTGAGTCTTCGTATGCATGACCGAGATGAAGTACTCCCGTGACGTTGGGAGGGGGCAGGGTGACCGTAAACGACTCGGCATCCTTCTGGGTTATACCCTTCTCGATACACGTATCCGGGTTAAAAAAGCCCGACTCTTCCCAGGTGTGATATATTGCATCTTCGCATGCAGTCGGGTCGTATGGCTTGAGGAATTTTTCATGCATCATATGTATGCGATGGTAGCATGAAAGTACCACTCATTCCAGACGTGTGTGGTTCTGTACTACATGCGGTATAGTACGCGTATGAATAGATATCAGTGGGTGTACGTGCTCGTTGCTGGCTTTGTTTTTTGTGTGTTGGCGGGTATGCAGCAAGAGGTATTTGCGGTGCAAAAGAGCCCGGGGGGCGCCATGTTTCCTTGGAAACACGCGACCGCAACAGTTTTTTGGGTTGGGGAGCGGGAATCTACCGATAATGGATATATCCATAACCGCGCAAGTGCATGGGATGAAAAATGGCAGCAACATTTTGGAGGGGTGGATGACCCTGTTCGTAGGTGTGGATATCGCCCCTGTGCATTTGTACCCAAACAAAACTCGTTTTATGTTGCGTTACCGTACATCGAACGTACAGAAAACGACACTATCAAGACGTCTGCGCGCTCTATTCCTTGGTTTAGAGAACAGGCATTTATGAGCGGTCGGTTGTTGAGGGGTAGGTGGGTAGAGGTACGGGTTGGAAAGAGACAGTGTTTTGGGCAGTGGGAGGACGTGGGGCCGTTTGAGAGTGATGATGCGGCATATGTATTCGGCACGGCAGGTACGCCAAAAAATATGGTGGATGCACATGCTGGTATCGATCTCTCACCCGCGTTACGAGATTGTTTGGGAGTGTCTGACGTGAGTAGTGTCGCGTGGAGATTTGTAGAAGCGCATGCGGTACCGAAAGGTCCTTGGGAGTATCATGTTCGCTAAAGGTCACATAGAGACACCATAGGACAATGCAGAAAATACGTTATATTTAGTGTCTTTTGTCAGGGACAAGGGACAAGAGTTGACCTCAGAGACCAGTCCTTATATGATGCCCTATCCCCATTGCATCGCGCACCAGGTTGCCGCATTGTTGTATGCAGAGCAGTTGGATTCGGCAAGGAATTCAACTTGCTTAAAAGCGTGACTGGATCAGGGGGCTGATTTACAGCTACGTGGGGTCTGACCCAAAACACTCTTTTGGGAACATCAGACCCCAACAGCTGTGCGTCAGTGCACAACCTCTGATGAACACATATGATGACCTCTCGCACCCATACACAAACTGCATTCGACGGAGTCCGCATTGCGTGGCGCGTCTCTGCTGTTTCAGAGAGTCCTATCGTTACCGCGCAGGTACCCGTACCATCGATTGATGGAGTGTGGTGGGATCATGCGCACCTCTCTCGAACGGTCAAAAGTGTTGAGCAATCTCGTGAGGTGGCTAGACTTTCCCCTGACGTAGTAGCGGGCACGTTGTCTCGATGGGTGCGTAGTATGGACGGGGTGCGTATGCAGCCACGCCTTCAGTAAGATATTGAGTTTTTCGTACGTTGGTTCAAAAACAGGTGTGTTCTAGGGCACACCTGTTTTTGTTATCCAATCTTGAGGTTACCTTCAGCGCGCAGCGGATAATCAGCCGACAAGGGGGGTGTATTGCGGAGGTGGAGTAAATAGCTCGCAATTCCAATCATGATAGCATTGTCTGTTGAAAGACCAGCTGCAGGTACCAAGAGTGGGGTATCGATACGGGATATTGAAAAATGGTGTACAAGACGATCTCTGAGGTAGGTGTTTGCGGATACCCCCCCTCCAAGTAGAAACGCCTGGTAGGGATGCAGGGCGAGTGCTCTTGTTGTTTTTGTAATAAGCACGTCTACCACTGCGTCTTCAAATGCTGCAGCAACGAGTCCGCGCATTGTATCGTCCATGTCTCCTATTTCTTTTACCCAATAGAGTACTGCGGTTTTAAGTCCTGAAAATGACAAGTCGAGGTCATTGGTGTGGGACATAGGCCGAGGCAGTTTTCGGGTTGGGTGTGATGGTGTCACTGGTCGTGTTGCATGTAGTGACCGATGTTTTTGAGCGAGTGCAGAAAGACCTGCACCGCCTGGATATGGTATGCCAATAAGTCGAGCAACCTTATCAAACGCTTCTCCGACTGAGTCATCACGGGTTGCGCCGATGATGTGGTACTCACCCCAGTCTTGCACGTGTATAAACTCGCTATGCCCCCCTGAAATAACGAGTGATAAGATAGGGAATTGCGTTTGATTCAGGTGGTAGGTATGAAGAGCTGTTTCGGATCGTGAGACCGCGCTTGCCACCACGTGCCCTTCAATATGGTTGACTGGGATGAGGGGTATATCCCACACCATTGCAAGTGCGCGGGCAACATTAACCCCTACCCAGAGCGCAGGCTCTAATCCAGGACCATGTGTCACGGCGATAGCGTCAATGGGTGGTCTAGGAATGTGTTGTAGGAACGATAAAAGGGCGGTAGGTAAATCACCCTCTCGGTCAAGTACGTGAGTGAGAAATAACGTGTCTTTTTCATTGATATATTGCACGGCGTGTGACCCAAACCCTGCTTCTTTGAGTGCAGTGTCGAGCAGAGGGATAAGGTTTGCGGCATGTTCGCGTTTAGCCAGTGTTGGATATACACCACCGTATGCGGCATGTTTGCTCGCTTGGGAGTAGAGGGCATCACCAAGCACGGTAAAAACCGCATCGGAGACCGTGCCGGTCGCTTCAAGAATGGATACCGCCGTTTCGTCGCAGGAGGTTTCGATGGCGAGGATTTTCATAACATTTTTTCAATCTGTGCGCGTGCCAGGATTCGAACCTGAGACCTTCGCTACGTCAAAGCGACGCTCTACCAACTGAGCTACACGCGCATTTTTCCAACGGTGTCAAATATGTACCGTCCCAAGTATAGCAGTTCTCGTCGTACTCGTGAACCTCCCCCACTGATTACACACACCCCCCATTATATCCTTCGTACGTCGGTTTTCCTGTGGTACGTGCATCCTTGTATATACTCCCTTGCGCAGTTTGTGGCAAGTGGAGTATTTTTAGCCAGTACTGCATTAGTTTCTCAGCATCCTGGTCAGCTCGCAGATGAAGTTCTATTCGTAGTGTTTCGGTGTCAACATTGAAGGCTGACCGGAGTATCGATAAATAGTAGAGGAGTATGTTTTGGTCGGAACTGCCGAGGGTAAGCGTACCGTCTTTCTTTGCTCCTTCGCCCATGAGTTAGGGTGACGTGTTGAAACCAACCACTCAGTGTTGACCGTGGAATACCCAGCCGTTGTTCGATTGTACGAATCGATACTCCATTGCGGCGAAGTTGCACGGCCGTATCTTTTTGTATGAACCATTTAGATTTCATATAGTGAGTATAAATCAATGGTTCGAATATAGTAGCGGTATTTTGTGTGAAAATGTGTATAATATACACACAAGCAACTCTCGCGTACGTATGAAAAATGAATTTTTGACATCAACTAAGGCGTCGACTACGGTAGGCACTTAATGAATGGTAATAATGGGATTAGCGCATACGTATGCTTCATCTTAGATTAATAACAACGTACGGAGTATTGCCCACCTCAGAATATGAGCTGTGTGATGATGATGTGGTGGTTGGGAAGATTCAGATACGGCACCAACCTTCCTGTGGTGTAGGTATTCCAGAACACATGGGAAGTCATGTGTATTTTGAAATAGCGCCCGAACATCGCTCCAAGGGGTATGGAAAGAGTATTTTATCTCTAGGTCTTGAGAAAGCAAAAGAAGTTGGGCTATACGAAATCTACCTAACCTGCATGGAAGACAACCTTGCTTCAAAGCGCATTATAGAGCACAGCGGAGGTGTTTTTTCTGAATCCGTGCATATTCCTGAGGAAGGCAAGAACATGCTCAAATACATGATCATTCTCTAGCCTAGTACATGCACCTCGCACCAAATCATTCAGAGAAAGATATTGTGGTTATGTACCACGGTCATTGCACAGATGGGTTTGCCGGAGCGTATGCGGCGTGGAAGCGGTGGGGAGATCAGGCGCAGTACATACCGCTTACTGATAGGACAGCTCCCCCAGAGGGGATACTAAACAAAAAAGTCTATCTCATTGATTACAGCTATTCTGCAGACATTCTCCAAAAACTCGAAGCAGATAATATACAAG
>JAKFXP010000030.1 GCA_021731325.1 Parcubacteria group bacterium | reverse complement strand
TCACTATATTGCACGGCACGTGGGTATCACGAAGGTGGGAGATGATGCGGTATTGTCTGGGACGCTGATTGATGAGTTGTCTGACACCGAGCTATATACGCAATTACAAGGGACTCGTGTTATTGCGCGTGCCACCCCTGCGCACAAGTTGAGGATTGTGCGTCTGTTGAGAAGTAATGATGAGGTGGTCGCCATGACGGGTGACGGGGTAAACGATGCGCCAGCATTACGGGCAGCAAGTATCGGCATTGCAGTGGGGTCGGGTACGGAGGTAGCAAAAGAAGCAAGTGATCTCGTCTTAATTAATGATAGTTTTTCGATTATCGTCGCCGCGATTGAGGAGGGTCGCCGTATTCTCGACAATATAAAGAAGATCGTCGCCTATCTGCTGTCGACTTCCTTTAGTGAAATTATTCTTATCGTAGGGTCACTCGTCGCGGGCACTGCCGTCCCCTTAGTGCCGGCACAGATACTCTGGGCAAATATTGTGGGCGGTGATTTGATGAGTTTTGCATACGCATTTGAAAAAAAAGACCCAACGGTGATGAAGCGTGACCCTCGTTCAATGCGCGCAAAGTTTATCCTTACTCGTGAGTTACGTTGGTTGGTAGTGGTGCTTTCACTGGTGACGGGGATCGTAACGCTTGCGCTGTACTTCTTCTTACTCTCTATCAATACCCCTATCAATGAATTGCGCACGGTCATGTTCGTGTCCCTCTCTCTTGATGCAATCTTCTTCTCTTTCTCACTCAAATCATTTGATACGCCAATCTGGCGCATGGATTTCTTTTCGAATCCGCAGTTACTCGTTGCGTTTGGAGTAAGTGTGGCATTGCTCGTCTTAGCGTTTGTCTTTTCTCCACTCAGCCATCTCTTATCACTTACCCCACTTACCCCACTTCAAAAACCACTGCTCGTAGGGGTGGGTGTTGCTAACCTGGCAATTATAGAAGTGATGAAATACCTACTCTTTGTTCGTACCGCACAGAGATCACCTAAATAATACGACGAGACTTGTAGACCTCTGAATGAGCTGGTACAGTTGGGGAGGATAATCTGATATTTTTATTTTCATAGAGGAGATTCGGTATGTTTACTGGTCCAATACGTTCTCATTCGGCGTGTGTTGCGCCGCACTTCAATGTTGATGCAGTAGTAGCACAACTGCCGTCCGTAGAATCTGCGGCACAATATTGCCATGCATACAAACAACGAATACATATTTTGTATGTTGGGTTTCGCTACATATGGCCACTCTTTGCGTTGGCTGAGGCACGGAGAGATTTAGATTTTTTTGGGTTCGATGAAGATTTCTCGGTGGTAGGGCGTGCTCGTACGGTTGCGGGACAGATGCACCTTACTAATCTGTATTACCTTGATACCAATGTGAACAGTATGCGGAAACGGCGGGGTACGTGGAAATTTGCCATGGTGCTGTTTGCACCCCCGTTGTTCGATACCCGTGATCCGAATAAGGTTCGTACGGGGCGCATACGTAACATTGCGAATTGTTACGACTTGCTCCAGCCTGGGGGGACACTCCTTATGCATGCGGCGATGGGTGACCGTGCACACGCGACGCTCGAGGTACCCGCGACGCTGTCCGCAAAGATATGGAAAGCTTTTACGTGTACAGGATTGCGCACACAACGCATAGATGCAGAACTTGCCAACGTACACACAATGCTTGATGCAGCACGTTTTCTCCTTACCTATGCGAGTCGTATCTATGCGGAGCATGCGGCACCGGTCTGTCCACCTGAATGTGCTCGGTATAAAAATGATCAGATGGTGGGCAAAGTGTCTGGATTACCCTTGATTCTTCATCAGGGACAAGAAGCTGCGATGGCGGTGCATATTGGAGAAATGGATCTCTACACTACCATTGTGCAAGGGGTGGGATGTTCATCCGTGGTTACGCGGGATTGCACACCCGATAGGTTGAGTACGTTTTGGCGTACGGTATTCGACTTTGATGAAGAGCAGATGGGTATGTTGTTACGGTTAGTAAGTAGTTTATTGGTCGGCATCAAGTAGACGAGACGGTGACATGAGGGCAGATGTACTGCCCTCATTTTTTATATTCACGGCATACTGGGGTATAATGAGGGTACAATATGCCACATCACGTATGGACGTACTGATACCTATTGCGCTTGGTATTTTGATTGTGCTCAGCATACTCCTTTTGGTATTGGTGTCGCGTGCACAGCATCGAGCTAATGATCCGAGTACCGCGCTGTTATTGCAGCGAGAGCTACAAGAGCTTTCGCGGACTATGGACGCTCGTTTGTCCGACTCCTCACGCACGATGCATCAGTCGATGGAGACGCAATTGGGCGAATCGGCACGCCTCATTCGTGAGGTAACAACCGGACTTACCAAACTCGATGAGACTAATCGCCAGGTCATTACGTTTGCCGATCAGCTTCAGCATCTACAAGATATACTCAAGAATCCAAAGCAACGAGGCGTGCTGGGTGAGTATT
Organism: Parcubacteria group bacterium; assembly: GCA_021731325.1. GTDB lineage: Bacteria > Patescibacteriota > Minisyncoccia > Phycocordibacterales > UBA12088 > UBA12088. The sequence goes on along the minus strand of JAKFXP010000030.1, from coordinate 4,759 downwards.
ACTTAGAGACGGTGTTAAAAAATGTCTTACCGCCTGGACGATTTGAAATGCAATACAAATTTAGTGATGGGGAGATTGTAGATGCCGTGGTCTTTCTCGACAAAAACAAAATAGTGCCGATTGACTCAAAATTCTCGCTTGAAAATTATAATCGTCTCATTGAAACGCGTGATCCTGTGGAGCGTGACCGTATCGAAAAGGTATTCAAACAGGATGTAAAAAATCGCATTGACGAAACCGCCAAGTACATTCGACCCCATGAAAATACGATGGACTTTGCGTTTATGTTCATCCCCTCCGAAGGGATTTATTACGATCTCCTCACCAATCAGGTGGGAGCGTCAAAATCATCCACCCGTGACCTTATTGAATATGCCTTTAAGGACAAAAAGGTGATTATCGTCTCACCAACAAGCTTCTTGGCATACCTCCAGACGGTTTTGCAGGGATTACGTGCCCTTGAGATAGAGGAGGGAGCCAAAGAGATTCGGAAACGGGTTGAGGAGTTGGGGCGTCATTTACATGCGTACAATGACTATTATGGCAAAATCGGTACCTCACTTTCGACCGTGGTGAATCACTATAATACGGCTGGTCGAGAGCTCAAAAAGATAGATAAAGATGTGTTACGCATCAGCGGGGTGTCTCCCCTTCTCGAACAGAGTACGGTGGAAAAACCAGAGCTTGCAGAAGTATAAAAGTAGTGTACAATACGTTTATTATGGCTTTTGCTATCGTCGAAACAGGAGGAAAACAGTACCGGGTCGCGGAAGGACAGGTGTTTTCTACGGAAAAGATTACCGGCCACCAGGCGGGTGATACGGTGGTATTCGACAAGGTACTGTTGATTGATACGGGTACCACGACTAAAGTCGGCACCCCGTATCTCGAAGGTGCTACGGTCGAAGTGACGCTCACTTTAGAAGGTAAGGGTAAAAAGATTATTGTTCAGAAATTCAAGTCCAAGTCACGTTATAAGCGTCGCTTGGGTCACCGCCAGCCATTTGCAAAGCTTACGGTCAATAAGGTCTCCTAAAACCGTCCGCTGTGACGGTTTTTATTTTTTGAGGTAAAAAGCAGAGTTGTTGGTAATGCTATTATTCCTAAGTATCTTCTACTATGTGCGGAATCATTGCATACACTGGTTTTCGAAGGGCGGCCCCCATACTTCTGGACGGTTTGCGTATGCTTGAGTACCGAGGATATGACTCATCGGGGGTATATATTGCAGGTGACGGAGTGTATCGTGCACTGGGACCGGTCGATAACCTTGTGCAAAAAATCCCGGTTGATGTGCAGGGAACCGCCGGTATCGGGCATACGCGGTGGGCGACCCACGGACAACCTTCAGAGCAAAACGCACATCCCCACCACGACCAGCAAGGGGGTCTGTGGGTAGTTCATAACGGTATCATTGAAAATTATGCCGAGTTACGTGCAGAGCTTGTGGCAGAGGGACATACTTTTATCTCAGAAACCGACACGGAGGTTCTTGCACACCTTATCGGCATGCGGTATGAAGAAACGGGCGATCTTGCTACGGGGTTGGTGCGTGCGCTTGAACGTGTCCGAGGTACGTACGGTATTGCGGTTATGGCAGACGATCTGCCCGACACGATTCTTACGGCACGTATGGGTAGCCCCATTGCGATTGGGGTCAAAGACGGCGAATATTTTGTTGCTTCGGATGCAGCACCTTTGATTCGACATACGCAACAGATTCTTTATTTGGAAGAGGGTGAATATGCGGTAATTACGAGCGAAGGGTACGATGTGTTTTCGTTTACCCATGAACGCCAGCATCGGAGTCCCGAACTTCTTGACCTGCCACTTGACGTAGTTGAAAAAGGGGGACACCCGCACTTTATGCTCAAAGAGATTATGGAGGTTCCCGACGTGTTGGAAAATAGTGCGCGGGGACGGTTGTTACTTAAAGAGGGCTCGGCAAAACTTGGTGGCCTTGAAGACCAGGTACCCTTTTTGCGCACGGTGGATAGGGTTGTGATTGTGGGGTGTGGATCTGCCTATTATGCGGGATTAGTAGGAAAACTACTCATTGAAGACCTTGCGGGTATTCCGGTCACGGTAGAGTTGGGGAGTGAGTATCGACATCGACCGCATCGCGTAGTAGGCACGACCGCTCTGGTGGTCGTCTCGCAATCAGGAGAGACGGCGGACAGTCTTGCGTGTGTACGTGAGGCAAAACGAATGGGGGTCAAAACGATTGGCATTGTGAACGTGGTAGGTTCGAGTATTGCACGCGAAACTGACATGGGTGTCTATAATCATGCGGGGCCAGAGCTTGGTGTGGCATCAACGAAGGCATACGTGAGTCAGTTAGAAGCATTAATGTTGTTCGCGCTCTTTTTGGGGAGATTGCGCGGATTGTCGGTCGCGCAGGGAGCAGGATTAGTGTGTGAACTCATGCGTTTACCCGAAAAAGTGCGGGACATACTCGCGCATCGGGACAAAATACAGCATATTGCCGAAGAGTATTTGGGATACGACGATTTTTTGTTCATTGGACGGTCGTATAACTTTGGTACCGCATACGAAGGAGCACTCAAGTTGAAAGAAGTGGCGTATGTGCATGCGGAGGGGTATGGGGCAGGTGAAATGAAACACGGCCCCATTGCGATGATTGATGAAATTTTCCCAACGGTTGCTATTATGCCGAGTGATTCGATGTATGAGAAGATGCGCTCAAATGTAGAGGAGATTCGTGCGCGCAAAGGTCGTGTGCTCGCTATTGCAACAGAAGGTAATACGGAGATACTTGCGCTTGCGGACGATGTGCTCTACATACCCGATACCAAAGAAGCCTTGACCCCCATTCTTGCCACGATCCCCCTGCAATTATTTGCATATTATACGGGCGTCTTGCGCGGGTTTAACGTTGACCGTCCGCGCAATCTCGCCAAAAGTGTAACGGTGGAATAAAGAGGACGAAGGCAGACTCATTTGCTATACTGGTACCACTATGTCGAGTATTGAAGAAATTCGCGAAGAGCGGTTAAAAAAAGTCGCCCTTCTGCGTGAGAAGGGTATTGAACCGTATCCCATCACCTCCCACCGTACGCATACGAATACAGCCTTCCTGGCAGCTTTTGATGAAGGAATGGGTACGGTGACACTCGCTGGTCGCATATTGTCTATACGGGGACAGGGAGGCATCTCTTTTATTGACCTTTATGATGGTACCCAAAAAGCGCAATGTGTGGTGCGTAAAGATGATTTGGGAGATGAGACGTTTACTCTTTTTATTGATACGACTGACGTGGGTGATTTTGTAGAGGTGACCGGCAGTGCGTTTACCACGAATCGGGGCATGTCCTCTGTACTTGCAACCTCGGTGCGTATGCTCACCAAGAGCCTGCGACCTATTCCCGATGGGTGGTATGGACTCAAAGATGAAGATGAGCGATACCGTAAACGATACCTGGATATATTGCAGAGCGAGGAGGTGCGCGACCGTATACGTAAACGTTCTGTTTTTTGGAATGCAATCCGTACGTTTATGCTTGAGCGGGACTTTGTTGAAGTAGAGACCCCTGTGTTGGAGACGCTTACGGGGGGTGCCGAAGCGCGACCATTTGTGACCCATCACCATGCCCTTGATATCGACGTATTTCTGCGTATTTCGGTTGGTGAATTATGGCAAAAGAAATTAATGGTGGGAGGTCTTCCAAAAACATTTGAGATTGGGCGCATTTTTAGAAACGAGGGGATGTCTCATGAACATGCGCAGGACTACACCTCGTTTGAGTTTTATGAAGCGTACCAAGATGCGGAGAAGGGGGTACCGATGCTTATTGAATTGTATCGCACGGTTGCGCAAAAAACCTTTGGCACGCTCCTATTTACCATTGGCGGGTTTACGGTTGATCTGGGAGCACCATGGGAGCGATACGATTTTAATGCGTTGATGCAGAAGGCATACGGGTTTGATCCCCGTGATGTTGTCGTAGATACCGTACGGGCACAACTGACGAGCGAACATATCCCGCACGAGGATACCATTGATGTGGGGCGCGGGGTCGACTTGTTATGGAAAAAAATACGCAAGATGATTGCAGGACCGGCGATACTCACTGGGATGCCGGTATATCTCGAACCCCTTGCGAAAAAGTCTCCTCACGATCCTCGCACCGTGGAGCGGTATCAAATACTGTTGGCGGGAAGTGAAGTGGGTAAAGCATTTAACGAGTTGAATGATCCGGTTGACCAACGTGAACGATTCATCGATCAACAGGCATTACGTGATGCGGGTGACGATGAAGCGCAGATGGCAGATTTTGAATATGTGGAAGCGATGGAGTATGGTATGCCACCCATGTTTGGCTTTGGGGTATCAGAGCGACTGTTTAGTTTTTTGGCAGGTACGAGTATTCGGGAAGCACAGATTTTTCCTCTGATGCGACCTCGCTCTGAGTAGTAGGTACCAGCTATAATATATTCACCTATGGCACTTTTCCGTCACCATATTTCATTTGGGGCAGTAATAGGGGTTCTTGGATGTACCTTTGCGTATTATTATGCCATTGTGACGGACGTACGACTTCTCGTCACACTCCTGTTCGTTACTACCATTGCATCATTGCTCCCCGATTTGGATAGCGATTCAGGTATCCCGTTTTACACTCTTTTTTGGCTCACGACCCTCGTTGCGGGCGGTATAGCGCTCTATGCTACCCTGCTTGCTGCACCCGGTAACATGCGTATGCTTGTCGGAGTACCGGTTACGACGATGGTGCTGGTA
>JAKFXP010000059.1 GCA_021731325.1 Parcubacteria group bacterium | reverse complement strand
GTAAGTACTGAGTAATATATCCATTACCATGGTCAATACCGACTGCGCCCCACGCATCGCATGTTTCTGATTGCGACATTTTGGGAATACATTTTTGTCCCCCAAAATTTACTATGGTGCCAGATGCGGCTGCTTTTACGGGAGTGTATGACGCCTCGTAATCATACCCAGGATGCGCATCATAATTGACCGCAGTACCGTCGGTACAGTCACTAGAACCTGTTCCGCTAGTACCTATATATAATTCACTTAATACAGGTGACCATGTACCACTATTTTTAGGATAACATGGTTGTGGAAGCGTACTAGCGTACAAGGACGTCTCATTAAACACTTCTCCTGTAAACGAACGTATCACACCATCTTCAGCATACAGTGTACTCATTTGATGATCGAGAATGCTCGTCAACGAATTTGGTGTATACGCACCGAGCGAACGATAATCCACCTCACCCGTACAACTCGCATTACTACAATCAAGCGGAAAGCTTAAGAATGACCAATTGTCTGGTGTGATAGACATATCGTCAATGTAGATAGTTCCTGGAACACTGTTTTCGAACGCAAAGCCAGTTATCGCACTGTTCACGCCAATGAAATCAATAATCGGAATTGATACCGAATACCATTTACTAGCTACAAACGGAGCGCTTGAAAACGGAACAAGGTATCCATTAGTGAGTGCTACGGTTTGTGTCGATGAGCCATCTAACCTAAACACCTTCACAAAGATCTGCTGATTAGCTTGCTCGCTTCGTATACGAAACACAAGCGAACGTGCTCCTGTCACGTCTGCAGATACGCTTGTAACCGCAAGGCCCTCCGTCCACGAACCTGCATAGACCACTCGCAATGCAGTGTCACCACTTATGCCTGTTGGCGATGCAACACTTGTTTTGTTGAGTGAGGTAGGCCATGAGCCATTAGTGCTCCATTCTGCCTCAAACCCATTTTGATAGATCACGTTTGGACCTTCATCGGGATTTGCGGGGCATGAGAGACCTGCTGTATATACCCATTGTGAGAACAGAAGGAGGAGCACTCCTCCCATGAACGTACACACCCGTACGTGTGCTTGTGGTACCTGTATCATTGGCAACCTCCATTGGTTCCGTTTGGTTCGAATGCTACTTCGTCGACGTGTACTGTTGTAGAGTTTATACTCTGTATTTCAACACCAGACACAATGGTATTCGCTGCACCTAACGCTGTAAGTGGGATGCGTATATGTTTCCATTGGTATGAGTTGAGTACACTGTTTTCCGCGTAGGTCTTGATATTTTGGTAGGAGATAATACTACCACCAGCATCTAGTAGTCCCACATACAAATCCTCATTCTCATATGCTCCAATATTGATGGCAAATGAGAGCGCTTGATACCCTGCGGTATTGAATCTGAACGCTGGTTCTGTAATGAGTGGGAGACGTCGATACTGCCCGACCGTCTTCATCTCAATAGCATTGGTACCCCGATACGCAATAGGTGATGCGGGATTGGTGGTCAAACCAGACCATGTTCCAACATCCCACCCCCATCCAATAGTCTCGCTGTACACAATCGCACCTGCCTGACTCGCCTGCACTACATTCACCGTAGTACTTCCCGATTTACTCGGGTCACTCACGCTTGTTGCGGTAATGGTAGCCGTAGTGGGTGATTGCGGTGCGGCAAATAAGCCACTGGTGTTCATGGCACCAGTATTAGCGCTCCAGGTTACTAGATTACTAATGTTGCCCGTACCTGACACGAGTGCCGAACAAGGTGTTGCTTGGTTCACTGTGATGGTTGCAGGAGTACACGTAACTGAAACACCTGTCACCGTAGGGGCTGGATTCCATTTAGTACTCCCTGAGGCAGTTTCGAGTGCTATATCATCAGCATAAAACGTAGCAGGTTCTAGGTTTTGGAACACAACACCATATACGGTATTGCTTTGCGTAACTCCCAGATCAGCACGTGGTATGCGCACATCGTACCAGGCACCGGGTATCATCGTACCTCCAGGTACATATTCGGCAATGGATTTGTATACTCCGTACGCAGTACCATCCGCTTTTTGGAGTGCTACCCATACGTTTGCACCACTACCACTATCGCTACGGATAGAAAAGTACAGGGAGTTGATACCCGACAAACTCTTCCCATTGGTCTTAAGGTATAACCGACCCCATTGTGCGGCAGTAGTCGTCTTGATACCGTAGGTGCCCGATCTCTTGATAGTTGACTTTGGATTCACGGTGGTTTGTGACCACGGTAGATGACACCATCCGGGAATAATGTCTTCTATGTACACCAATCCGGGAGGTGGTATTTCCTCCATGTAGTGTTCGACGGGAGATAAGTCCATTGACGCAGACCATCCCACCAAACCATTCATCCAGTGTACCTGCCACCAGAGATACCCATCTATTGCTGTGGTATTCACACCTTCAAGTCTTCCTTGGGTACCATTGGGTACACTCCCAAGAAGGGGTCCGGATAGACCAGCAGCTGATCTCACATTGAGACTTGGTGGGTTGGTAGGTATGGCAACAACCCCATCACATACGGCAAGTGCCGATGCAAGGGGTGTGGTTATGGTGAGGAGTAGTGCGAGTATGCCTCGTACTAACCCTATGGGTATATGATTCATATTGACCTCCTATAGGTCTCGTTTTGACAAAGAACGCTCCGCGCTGTTTTGCGGAGCTCGTTGGCGATAGTAGCACGGGGGAGGTGAAAGGGGCAAGGGTGTGGGAGCTATTGCGCCTCACAGGTATCGACGAGTGGACACGCAAGTCCCACACAAAAGCCGTCTTTGAGGAAGTGGGATACGGTTCACTATCCCCAATAACACGCATCAGTACTCAAGTTTTACCCCTGTTTTCTTTGCCAATTCTTCGAACCAACGTTCGTACCGAGAAAGTTGGTATTTTATTGCCACATACTCAATACGCAAATCATCATACCCTTTTACAAGACCATCAACCGCAGTGACTAAACGATCGGTGTTGTGAGTAAGATCACTCATTCTTTCTTCAAGGGTGTGAAATTCTTCTTTCGTTACCACAACCGAAATAAGCTGATCAAGCTTCCCATCAAGCGCATGTAGTTTTTCCACTATAAACTTGTTGTCAGGTGTGTCCATACCTCCAGTATATCTTGCTTAAACAAGGTGTGCAAAAAATATCACCCTATATGAAACATACCCTACTCCCGCGCCTCACAGGTATCGACGAGTGGACACTCGAGTCCCACACAAAAGCCGTCTTTGAGGATGGTTGCGGCAAGCTCTGTACCTCCCGTGCGAGCGAGCGTGCCGCCATTCATGACGTACACCGTATCAGGTATGATGTGTTCGAGAAGCGAGGGGTGGTGGCTAATGAGGAGAAAGCCCGTACCCTGCTCTTTGAGCCTGGTCACCACCCCAAAGACTTTTTTGAGTGCATCGACATCAACTCCCGAATCAATCTCATCGAGCAAGGCAAACGTTGGCTTGAGTACTGCAAGCTGGAGCGCTTCGGACAACTTTTTTTCTCCTCCCGAGAGTCCTTCGGAAAGCGGACGGTCAAGAAAACCATCATCAATACCGTACTCGTGCGCCACTTCACGAAGCATAAGGTAGTATTCAAGCACCGACCCCTCATACCCAGTAGTTGCTACATGCACCTTATATAAAAACGTAGCGAGGTTCACCCCGCCAACCTTAGGAATATGCTGCATCGACAAAAAGATACCTTTTTGTGCTTTTTTTTCGGTGGGGAGGTCGAGAATCGATTCGCCGTCAAGCAGGAGCGCACCTTCAGTCACCTGATATGTAGGATGTCCCATAAGTGCCTGTACCAGTGAGCTTTTACCTGAGCCGTTTGGGCCTAAGAGTACCGCGATTTCACCCGACCGCACTGTGAGTGATACGTCACGCACAATAGGCCGATTCTCAACCGAAATATGAATTTTTTCTACATTAAGTCTGTGCATGGTTCGTGAGTGCTGTTTGCAATGCAGTATACCCGAGTAACGCACATTTGCGACGTGCGATAGTAATCTCAACTCCCAACAAGGTGTATACGTCTCCCTCCGTCAACTGCTGCACCTCGGTAAGAGGGCTGTTCTTCACCCGCTCAGTCAACAACGATGTGGCTGCTTGTGAGATAGCACACCCTTCCCCTTCAAAAGATACGTCTTTAATTCGTTCGCCCTCAATGCACAAGTACAGCGTGAGTTGATCACCACAACTCGGGTTACTTCCGTGAGCGGTATTCGTTGCCTTGGGTAACACACCCGCATTTCGCGGACGCGCATAGTGGTCGAGAATGTGCTGTTTGTATAATTCTTCACGCATAGATTATCGAGCAAAGATTCTCTGCGCTTCACGTACACTCGCTACCAACGCATCGATATCTGCCATAGTATTGTACAAATAAAAACTTGCTCGAAGAGTTGCCGACACCCCTAGTGCTGCGTGGAGCGGCATCGCACAATGATGTCCCGCACGCACGGCGACATCGTGTCGCGCGGCTATTTCCGCAACATCGTGCGGATGCACGCCCGCAACCGTAAACGACACAATCCCTACATTGTGTTCTGGAAGTGCTGCGTAGACGGTTACACCCGCAAGGTGTGAGAGAGCGTCAATTGCACGCGTAACGAGCGCTTGAATATATTGAGTAATCTCTCCCATATCATTCTCTTGCAGGTACTCGAATGCAGCACCCAGACCAATAGCTCCTACAATGTTTGGAGTTCCCGCCTCAAACTTGTGCGGTACCGGAGCCCATGATGCATCGGTAAGTGAGGTGTGCTCAATCATACCACCCCCAAAAAACCCCGGGTGGAGCCACTCAAGCATCGCGGTCGTGGCATAGAGCACGCCAATACCCGTAGGCCCACACATCTTATGTCCCGAAAAATACATGCAGTCGAGCCCCGCATCCACCACCGAAACAGGCACATGTCCCACAGCGGCCGTCGCATCCGAAATCATGACCGCTCCAACTGCATGTGCATATTCGGCAATGCGCGCCACCTCATTAAGAGTGCCCAGTACATTGCTCGCCAACATAACGGACACGAGACGAGTGCGTTTGGTGATAATACCTGGCACGCTTTCGTACGCAAGTACTTCGCCGTGACTCAAGGGGATGTGTTTGAGTACCAACTTCTTCCGCTTAGCAAGTTCTTGCAGGGGAATGAGGGACGAGTGATGCTCCATCACCGTAGTGACTATTTCGTCACCTTCGTGCCAGTCAATAGAATGCTCGAGCGAATAGGTAAGCATATTTGAAGAGGCCGTTGCCCCCGCAGTAAAGACCACTTCGTGCGGGTGTGCTGCGCCGATATACTTTGCTATCTTTGCACGTGCATCCTCGTACCCTTGTGTTGCGCGCAACGCCTCGCGATACAACCCGCGATGCACCGGTGCACGATACGCACAATGATACTCAGCGATGGTATCGAGTATTTGCTGGGGCACTTGGGACGTAGCGGCTGTATCAAGGTATGCCCAATCCGGCTTCACAGCAAAGATGGGAAAGTCAGCGCGAAGTTTTGGTACAGCTGAGTTCACAGTAGTAACAGGGGTGCGTTATGAGCCTCCCATTTCAAGCTCGATAAGCTTATTAAACTCGACCGCATACTCCAAAGGAAGTGCACGGGTAATCGGTTCGACAAACCCATTGACCACCATACGCACCGCATCGTCGCGCGTAAGTCCCCGACATTGGAGATAGAACAGTTCTTCATCCCCTATGCGCCCGATGGTCGCCTCATGACTAATAGTGACGTCATCCTGTTTGTTCATCACAGAGGGGTACGTATTGGCTTCACTTATATCATCAAGGAGGAGTGAGTCGCATACGAGTGACGCAGATGCACCTTTTGCGGCACGAGATACTTTGATAAGTCCTCGATAGTTTGCCACCCCACCGTCTTTGGAGACCGATTTACTCCGAATCGTTGAGGTGGTGTTTGGGGCGAGGTGTATCGCTTTTGCCCCCGTGTCTTGCACCTGCCCTCGGCCTGCAAACACAAGTCCGAGATTGTCTGACTTTGCCCCCTCGCCGATGAGCACGGACGACGGGTATAGCATCGTAACCCCGCTTCCCATATTGCCCCCAATCCAGTTTATTTCTCCTCGTTCGTGCACGATGGCGCGTTTGGTATTGAGATTGTAGGTATTCGATGACCAATTTTCGACACTGATGTATTTCATCTTTGCGCCTTTGTGTACAAAAAGCTCCACACACCCCGCATGAAGGGACGACGCATTGTACCGTGGCGCACTACACCCTTCAATGTAGGTCATCTCCGCACCTTCATCAGCGATAATGAGGGTGTGTTCAAATTGCCCACTTGCACTGCGATTCATCCGAAAATACGCTTGTAAGGGCTGCGTCACTTTAACCCCTTTTGGTATGTAAATAAACGTGCCTCCGCTCCATACCGCCGCATGCATCATTACAAATATATGGTCTTTGATCGGCACACACTGCTCCATGAAATACTGCTGCACGAGCTCGGGATATTTTTGGAGCGCAACATCCATATTTTCGAAGATAACCCCCTGTTCTGCCAACTCTGTTTTGAGCTTGTGGTACACCATGCCCGAATCGTACTGTGCACCTACCCCGCCCAGGTATTCCTGTTCTGCTTTGGGGATACCTAGCTTATTGAACGTATCAGATATTTCTGGGGGGAGCTCATCCCATTTGGTTGTTTCTGCCACCTCGGGGTCAATGTAATACACGAGGTTTTTGAGATCCAACCCGTCAAGATTAGGCCCCCACGCTGGCGTCTTCGCCTGTTCGTACAGTACGAACGCAGCGAGGCGTTTTTCTCGCATCCAGCCTGGCTCTTTTTTACTGGTCGAAATATACTCTACCAATTCGCGAGATATCCCGCGCCGTATCATATTGTCTGATGCAGCACCCATCCCCTCAGTATACCCGACTTGAGACCAATACCACTACTACCAAAAGTCTCTATACTGCAAATAGCTGAAAAACTACTCCGTCACCTCAAAGCTTACTGAATCAACCATAAAAACAGCATCGACACTCCCCTGCATCACCTGATACATGAGGGCAGCACTGCAGACTGCAGAACCCGTACTCCAAGTACTCGTCTGCTGTGGGTCGTTAATACGAAACAAAGCACCTTGTTTGCCCACCTGTCCAAACACCAAATGCTCCCCTTGAAAACAGGTCATCGAAATGTACGTGCGGGCGGTGGCGGGAGTATCACCAAATACGTCGGAGGTAAATTGAACGGGTTGGGTACGAGTA
>JAKFXP010000114.1 GCA_021731325.1 Parcubacteria group bacterium | reverse complement strand
ACTCCCAAAGGCACCATCATTCGCGAACTCCTCAACGACTACGTGTGGCAACTCCGCAAAGAGCGTGGGTTTATGAAGGTGACCATACCGCACATCACCAAAAAAGAGCTGTACGAAACAAGTGGTCATTGGAGTAAATTTGATGATGAGCTCTTTAAAATTACGACGCGTGAAGGTCATTTGTTTGCAATGAAGCCAATGAACTGCCCGCACCATACGCAGATATTTGATAGTTCACCCAAAAGCTATCGTGACATGCCCCAGCGCTACGCCGAGACCACGATGGTGTATCGTGATGAGCAGTCGGGTGAACTCTCGGGGCTTTCTCGAGTACTTTCAATTACTCAAGATGATGCACACGTATTTTGTCGACACAATCAAATCGAAACAGAACTCCTCTCTATTTGGGATATTATCGACACGTTCTATACCACCTTTGGCTTTAGTGAACTCACCGTACGATTCTCACGCCACGATCCTGAGCACTTTGAAAAGTATATCGGCACCCCAGAACGTTGGGCTGAAGCAGAAACAACGCTCCTCGCAGCAATTACCTCACGGGTGCCTACCTACATTGATGGTATTGGCGAAGCAGCGATGTACGGCCCAAAGATAGATTTTATGGCCAAGGACGCGCTTGGCAGAACCTTACAGGTTGCCACCATCCAACTCGACCTCAATATGCCAAAAAACTTTGGTCTTACGTGTGTGAATGAAAAAGGTGAAAAAGAAGACGTGGTGATGATTCACTGCGCTATTATGGGTTCGATTGAACGCTTTATGACAATTCTCATCGAACACTTTGCCGGCGTATTCCCTCTCTGGCTCGCCCCAACACAGATACGTATTATTCCGATTAGCGAAGCACACCATGCGTACGCTCAGGAAGTGTATACCTTACTCAAACAAGCTGATATTCGAGTAGAAATCGATGTATCGAACGACTCATTGGGCAAACGCATTCGCAATGCAAAACTTGAAAAACTTCCCTGCTTTGCAGTAATTGGCGACAAGGAAGTCGCGACGCATACCGTAACGCTCGAAGAGCGCACCGGCACCTCTACGACGCACGCTCCGCAAGAATTAACCGATCGCATTCTCACCGCACAACGAAATCGTAGTCTCACCTGGTAATAGAGAAACGCCCGCAGATGTGCGGGCGTTTGTACAGCATTTATCGCTGTTCGTATTTTTTTGCAAATGCCTGAAATTCAGGTATGCGCCTTTCGTGTCCAAGAAATATATCATCCAGGTATTTACGAGCAACAACTCGTCGTGAAGGTGGATTATGTAGCTCTTCCCTGGATTGATCGGCATACTCCTGTGCTCGTTGCGTGATTTGCAATGCAGGAGCTCCTGCAAGTGCAGTCCTCCGTGAAGTGACAAACGCTTCAAAAGTGTCAAGCCAGTACATTATTCTCTCCTCTGTCTAGTATCGGTAAGGAACTTCTAACCGCTCGACATTTAATCACATACCGACCAATCTGTCAACAAATTGTGCCGTACGGACGAGTGCAGCTACCTATGGTATACTGCGCATAATTGTTTATTGCTAGTAACGTATATTGCATGGAAAAAGATACAAAATACCTACGACTATTCTTTGATCTTGATAACACGCTCACGAGGAGTCGTTCTGCTATCACCCCCGAGATGAAAACGCTCCTTCAGTCTCTCATGTACGATATTGTGGTAATATCTGGTGCAACGGTAGACCAGATTCGTCATCAGCTCGACGGCCTTGCCTGCTATACCCTTGGTCAAAACGGCAACCACGCTATGCATGGTGATATCGAATTGTGGCGTGATGAACTCACTCCTGAAGATTTGGCAGAAATTGATGCACACATCGCTTCACTTCCCCGTGTAGCCACAGTGCCAGATGAAAATGATCTCACTGAAAAACGTGGAAGTCAGGTGTCGTACAGTATCTATGGTCACCATGCTCCCGTTGCGATCAAAGAGAAGGTGGATTCCGATCAGGCGCTCCGAGTCGGCCTTTTGGCACAGCATCCACTTATCTCAGATCGAGTAGAGGTCAAGATTGGCGGCACCACCTGTTTAGATTATTTTAAAAAAGGTCGTAATAAAGGATACAATGTCACGCGCCTCGCCGAATACATGAGCTGGAACCTCGACACATGCCTCTACTTTGGAGATGCACTCTTCCCGGGCGGCAACGACGAAACGGTGATTGGTATCATAGATACGGAATCAGTCCGCGACCCCGAAGACACCTATCAAAAACTCCTTGCACTCAAAAAATAGTTGACTATACTTTTAATTCGTAGTATATTAGTAAACGGACTACTTCGGTAGAACGTTACTTTTTCTGGAGAGCAACAATGAAAACTAGCAGCAACACGATCACCGCAGGATTAGATGACGAAGAGATGCACGCATGGCTTGGAAACATCGGGCCAGCAAAGGTAGGAGAGGTAGAGGACTCAAACGACCGAGCAAAGTTACTGGATGTAACGATGTTTCAGGAAGATGATATTGAAGGAAGCGCAATGGCTACCTAACCAAAAAAATGACCCGACTGTACTTGTGTATAGTCGGGTCGATATGTACTATACCGAGCTACTTACCGCGAATACGTCCTAATGACGCTTCGTACCACCCCCCCTACTTCGAGTGATTGTTCTGGCCACAAGTCAGGATACTCTTCGTTGGCTGCTTCCAGGTAGCGTTTTCCTCGTTTTTCCCGCAAATATTTTACGGTCCACTCTCCATCAAGGTTTGCAACCACAATATCACCTAGCCGCGCGTTCTCCGTACGCTCGACTAGTAAAAGGTCTCCTTCAAAGATACCCGCATCGACCATCGACAACCCCTTTACCCGCAACAGATACATTTTTTCTCGCGAACCGAGGAGTAGGTCTTCCATCGTTACTCGATCCAACGCCTGTTCTTCCGCAGGAGAAGGAAATCCCGCTTCAACATATCCCAGTAACGGTATTTCATCCCCCAACACTACCGGAGTAAGTTTTCCTGAGGCATCTTTTTGCACTACTCCCGCCTCAATCAATTTATCAACTACTTTTGATACGGCGTTTTTGGATGCAAATCCAAAGAGCTCACACATCTCACTATATCCCGGCATCCGTTTATGTCTGCGATAAAAAGAGAGGAGTTGTGCTTTGTAGTGTTCCATAGACATCACTATTATGCGGCAAACCGGAACAATCGCAAGAACGAACCACCTCCAAGAGAGCGACGGACTGGACTTCGTCCCACCTTGCCCACTGCAGGTGCACGTCGTACTTCGGCCACAACCACCGGCACCTCTGCTTCGACCGTCAAGTGTCGCATCGCCGCCAGCAACTCTCGATGACGTTGTGCGTCTTCTTGATACGGACGTCCCTTGATGATGCTTCGATCAATCCGTTCATTGAGCTTTTTAAGCTCTTTGGATATTTCGCGTGAAAGGGTGTGCTTGCTCATAGTGATGGTATCTATTTGGTAATACCTAGAGTATAGGTGAACACTCGTTCACCTGCAAGTCCGTGGCCTTGTGGATATCTTGTTACGCAACACGCATGCATGGTCTGCAACCGATATACTCAAACGAGCAAGGTTGTATATGGATTTTTTGATACCGTGCGTGGTATACTGAGAACATAATGCCCTCATCTCGCACACTTCTTGCACTACTCACCTGCTCAATAGTGCTCAATATTTTACTCCTCAAAGAGCGTGCTGATGGCATTACTCCCTCACTCGACACGTCTGCAACAAGCACTTCGTCTTCAAAAAAAGATTCGTATTACACCAGTGGTGCTACCCATCCCCTACTCCGCGTCGTTGATGGCGATACACTCATTATTGCCATTGAAGATGAAGCAGAGTATGTCCGCCTCATCGGACTCAACACCCCCGAACCAAATAATTCAGGGGGTCCTGAATGTTATGCCCAAGAAGCCACACAGAAGCTTAAAGAGTTAGTCCAAGCAACCGGTATGGTAACTCTCTATTTTGACCCTTCACAAGGGCTCCGAGACAAATACGGTCGTCTCCTTGCGTATGTCGAGCTTCCTGATGGCACCGATCTTGCAAAAGATATGATACGTGAAGGGTATGGACACGAATATACCTACGACCTGCCCTACGAACGACAAACAGCGTACAAAGACGCTGAACGAGATGCAGTCAACCGCACTGCAGGATTGTGGGCAGATACCGCGTGCCCGTCGTAGGTGCAACGAGGAGACCTCTTGAGCACCATAATCACATCGGTCATACTTATTTTTGATGCGCGCGTCCCGTGCTGCGGGCACGGTCGCTATGCTCGTCTGCACAGGCAGACTGCGCAGTGCATCAAAAATAAGTATGACCGATGTGATTTTCTACACGTATACCGCACACACCCTATGCCTGCGCTTGTGCCACACGCAACACCTCGGCAGCGTGTCCCAGCGGGGTGGCTTTTTCCCACACGTGCCGTATGACACCCAAAGGATCAATCAGAAACGTGGAACGAGAGGTGCCCATATAGGTACGTCCCATAAATTTCCGTTCACTCCAGGTGCCAAATGCTTCCATGAGCGTGTGTTCGGTATCTGCAATAAGGGTGTACGTCAATTGCTTTTTTGTAATAAACTTTTGATGAGATGTGCAGGTGTCTTTGCTCACCCCCAAGACGCGTACCTTGTGCTTTTTGTATTCGACTTGCATATCACGAAATCCTTCGGCTTCAACCGTGCACCCCGGAGTGTCGTCTCGTGGATAAAAATACACCACGACCCAGCTACCAAGAAAGTCGCGGAGGGTACGTGTCGTTCCCTGTTCATCGATCATTGACACCTCAAGAGGTGCCTGGTCATTGATTTGTAACATGAAATAATGTATTACTGAATATATACCTTACGATTTAAAACCCAGCCGGTTGTTTTGTTGTCCATAAACGAGATACTTAGGGTGTAACGGGCACATCTCGAATGACACCGATGCGCTCATCAATCACTTCGATGTACCCATTGGCACTACTCTCCACACATTGACGCACGAGGTACTGGGTACCCGAAAGCGCGTCAGTGGTGAGTTGGTAATATTCGCGAGGTAGACGTGCAATCGACAAACCAATAGTCTCTGCTTCGTAGTTATTCTCAGGGAGCGGAGGAAGATTTTTTACAGGATTTGTGACGACGACCGCGCTATCGAGCGAATATTCGATACCATACTCAGTGGGTATACCATAGGCAACCACAAGCCCTGACCCCACATCGATAACCGCATGATTACTACAGTTGGTTCCACATTCCCACTCTGCAATCGCAAATTTTCCCGCAAACGTCGCGCCGCCATTTAGGGCTTTGGTAATATCTGACCGAAAGGTCTGTGCATCGGGAAAAATTGAAAAGTCGGGCTTGGTGGCTCGATCACCGGTAAAGACGCTGAGCTTACTGTCGGTACTCGATGCTCGGCGTGCCTCCTGGCGTGCAATAACCTCACTGCAGGTAAGGGCTCGCGTATGAGTCTCTTGTATATCTTCTGCTTTTTTTGACACCCCCCCAAGCTCTTTGACCCCGCCCCACGTCCACACTACAAAGTCACGTCCGCAGGTGCTCACGAGGCGTCCAAAGGGGTACCAGCGCACCTCAATACCCTCTTGCAAGAGTACGCCCCCCGGGTCAAAACAGGCCGAAGGCACCGGCCCAAATGCCGCAAAGACAAGGTCTGAGATACGCCCCGTCCCCCCTGAATCCATCCAGGGCGACCAGAGCGGAATAGCAATTACACTCAGGAGTAATAGAATACGAACCATGCGAAGACTAGTATACCTGAAATACGCTCCCTAAAACAGGACGTGTTCCAAAAAACTACCTACTTAATTTGGGCTTATAGGAGTCCCGCGAACATAGTATCTTCGGCGGCACATATGGTGACTAAATCTTCAGATACGGTAAGTTTTTGAGCAAGGTGGACACGCGCTTCGGCTATACCCCCTACTCCGTCTATCAGTTTGAGGGTTTGGGCTTCACTTCCAAGGTATGCACGACCATCAGCCAGAGCGGCGTATTCTTCGCGCGTTAAGATTGGCCGAAACTCAGCAATACGACTCACCATGTACTCGTGCACGGTATCCACCTGGGTTTGAAAGTACGCTTGTTCTTCTTCGGTAAGGGGTCGTTCAGGATTACCTGCATCTTTATGTGCACCACTGGCAATACCTACCCAGCGAGAACCTTCTTCATCGTTGGCGCCAGCGAGTTCGGTATACGACATGGTGACCCCAATAGAACCAACATCCGAAACAGGCGAAGCAATAATATAATCGGCGCCTGCTGCTGCCCAATAAGCAGCACTCGTGCCCATATCACGCACTACCGCAACTGTGGGCTTTGTTGCATCGTGTAACGCGCGCGCAATCTCATCACCGGCAACTGGAGTCCCTCCCGGAGAATCAATATCAACCAAAATCGCCACAATCGAATCGTCCATATCAGCATCGACAATCTGCGCAACCGCCTGATCCGCGGCGGTTGCATAGTCCAGGACTCCATACCCTCCTGACGTGGTCGTAAGTACGCCCGTGAGCGGAATACGAGCGACCGTGCACTGTTCCTCTTCACCAAGTGCCACCACAATGCCGTACAGACCAACACCCACCACCGCAAGGAGTCCCCAAAACAAGAGTGCGGGGACAACTACCATAGCGGCGAATACGAACTGACGTACGTTGTGGTCTGGACGTACAGCAACCGTCTGCTCAGGTGAATGTGGCTCCATATTGTGGTACTATAGCATTGCGTTTTTACCAACCCTAATCGGTAATACACATATCCGTATTTTTAAGTATGAATTATCACACGCACACCAAGACCAAAATTGTCGCCACCCTCGGCCCGAATTCCTCGGAGGTACCTATCCTCGTTAAGATGTTGGATGCCGGTATGAATGTCGCCCGCATTAATATGAGCCACGGAGATCATGCGAGCCATGGAACCAACATCAAAAATGCACGCAAAGCGTCGCAACAAACCAAACGCCCCCTCGCCATCTTGCAAGACCTTGCAGGTCCAAAAATACGCATTGGTGATTTTAGTACCGAAACAGTGACTCTCGAAGAAGGTGCTGAGCTTATCCTCACAACCAAAGAGTGTGTCGGGGACGTAAATCGAGTGCACCTCAATTACGCAAAGCTTCCCGAAGAAGTATCAACAGGGATGCACATCTACCTCAACGACGGTAAGCAAAAACTCTTGGTCACCAAAGTTGCCGGTACCGACATCCACACAACCGTAGTGCACGGGGGCACCATTCGTGGTCGCCGCGGGGTCAACGTCCCTGACGCCAACCTATCCCTTTCTTCCCTCACTCCCAAAGATCGCAAAGACCTC
>JAKFXP010000016.1 GCA_021731325.1 Parcubacteria group bacterium | reverse complement strand
GCGCATTACTGAAAAAGCAGCCTACATGACCATGCAGCACGCATACGTCTTTGAGGTCGCCCCCGATGCCACCAAAAAAGACATCATGAAGTCCATCGAAGCCTTGTATGGCATAAAGCCTCGCAAAGTGAATATTGTAAACAAGAAAGCTCGTCCCTTTGTCTTGCGTTCGCGCAATCGACGCGGTATAAAATCAGGTCTCAAGAAAGCATATGTTTTTTTGAACAAGGGTGACAAGATAGATATAGTATAACGATTATATGAAGACGTACCGACCAACAACTCAATCTCGCCGTCACATGACGACCCGTTCTTACAAAGCGGTAGTCACGGCTTCAACCCCACACAAGGCGCTCACCAAGGGTGGTAAGCGTGCCGTTGGTCGCAACAGTCAGGGTAGAATTACCTCCCGTCACCTCGGCGGTGGTCACAAGAGGAGTTATCGCATGATTGACTTCAAGTTCGACAAGCGTGATATCCCTGCAAAGGTTGAAACTATTGAATATGATCCAAACCGAAGCTCGTACATTGCACTCCTGTGCTACGCAGATGGTGAGCGCCGCTATGTCCTTGCACACAAAACCATGAAAGCAGGTGATACGTTCATTGTGTCTGAGACCGCTAAGCCGGTTGATGGGGTACGTATGCCACTTCGTGAAATCCCTATCGGTCTTTCAGTACACAATGTGGAGACCACTCCTGGTGCAGGCGCTCGATTTGCTCGCTCAGCAGGCAACTACGCAACGGTCGTTGCACAAGATGGCAAATACACCCATCTCAAAATGCCCTCAACGGAGGTGCGTAAGGTGGTGAGCGCCGCATGGGCAACCATTGGCGTCGTGTCAAACGAGGAGCATCACTTGATCACGATTGGTAAGGCGGGACGTAGCCGCTGGCTTGGACGCCGGCCTACCGTTCGTGGTACGGCCATGAACCCGGTTGATCACCCGCACGGTGGTGGTGAAGGTAAGCAGGGACGTGGACACCGTCGTGCGCGCAGTATTTTTGGTAAGCCAACTGGCAAGGGTCACAAGACGCGCACACCGAAAAAGTATAGTAATGCCCTTATTGTTTCTCGCCGAAAGGTTGGAAAACGTAAGAAATAAGACCTATAAATTGACAATACCCTCTACGTTGCGTAGTATCTACGCCACACGGACAACATTTTATCCAACCAGCTATGTCACGATCACTCAAAAAAGGCCCATACGTCGATGAACGCGTCCTCAAAAAGGTCGCCGGAAAAAAACCACTTGAGACAGGGGTTATTAAGACGTGGTCACGCGCATGTAGTATCAGTCCAGAAATGGTTGGTTTTACCTTCGGGGTACATAATGGTAAGTCACATATCGAAGTGCTCTGCACCGAAGACATGGTAGGTCATAAGCTCGGTGAGTTTAGTCCATCAACCAAGTTTACCCGTCACGGAGGTAAGATTCAGAAAGAGCTTGAGCAGAAGCGTAAGGTGGCTGAGATTGCAACTGCAAAAGCTGCAAAGACCGCGTCTGCAAGTCCAAGTAAGAAAAAATAATCATTTGTATTTGAAGCATTACTATGAAAGCATCGCTTAAAAATTACCGTCATGCACCCCGAAAGGTTCGCCTCATTGCGAACGCGCTTCGTGGTAAGACCGTGGCCGACTCGCTCGTCATGCTTTCATTTATGCCACAGAAAGCCGCACTCCCTCTCAAAAAGCTTGTGGCTTCGGCATTTGCAAACGCAAAGCAGGTGGATGTGGAAGTAACCGAAGCAGGTCTTAAGATTAAGATCATTACGGTTGATAAGGGTGTTGTCTTCGTACGTCACATGCCACGCGCTATGGGACGAGCGGCTCCTATCAATCGCGAGTGCTCCCATGTTCGTATTGAGCTTGGTCCGGTCGTAGAGAGCAGCGCTCCGCTGGTCGAAGTTGAACGGGTAGAGAAAGTGGCAGCAAAAAAGAAGACCATCAAGAAATAGTGTTCAATCTTTAAATAATTATATGACTCACGTAGCACATCCATACGCACAGCGGCTCGGCATCATCAGAGGGTGGAAATCTCGCTGGTACGCACGCGATCGCGCACACTTCCGCGAGTACCTCAAAGCAGACACTCTCTTGCGTGAGTGGCTTAAGAAGCGTCGCAAGGGTATGTATGTGGCTGATATAGAGATTGAGCGCAACGCTGCTGCAATGCGTATTATCCTCAAGACTGCACGCCCTGGTATGATTATCGGTCGTAGTGGTGAAGGGGTACAACGTCTCCATAAGGAAATTGCAAAAAAACTCAAGAGTATCGGTCTTTCCGAGCTCCCGGAGGTAAAGCTCGACATTGAAGAGATCCGCACCCCTGAAGCAAATGCGCAGATTGTCGCCGAGATGGTTGCGGAAGCCTTGGAGAAAAGAATGCCCTTCCGTCGTGTCTTGAAGCAAACCATCGAAAAGGTGATGGCAAATCGTGAGGTACAAGGAGTACGCATTGCACTTGCTGGACGTATCGGGGGTGCCGAAATGAGTCGTAATGAACAGCTTCGTAAGGGGCGGGTACCACTTCAGACGTTACGTGCAGATGTTGAATACGCTCGGGCTGAGGCATATATTTCCTACACCGGTCTCATTGGGGTCAAAGTATGGATTTACAAGGGCGACATCTTTGAAGGGGAGACCGAAAGTCGATAATAGTTTGTTAGTACACCACGTATGTTAATTCCAAAGAAAGTTAAATACCGAAAAGTGCATCGCAAACGCGACGCTATTCAACAGCGTCATGCGGCAACACGCGGGGTCACGGTAGCGTTCGGCGCCTTTGGAGTGAAGTCAATTGAACCGGGACGTATTCGTAGCAATCAGATTGAGGCTGCACGTCGCACGATTAGTCGTGCTATGGGCAAAGGTGGTCGTATTTGGATTCGCATCTTTCCCGACCGTCCGTACACCCAAAAAGCAGCAGAAGTTGGTATGGGTAAGGGAAAAGGAGATGTCGAGGCGTACGAGGCGCATGTGCAGCCAGGACGCGTACTCTTTGAGGTTGATGGAGTAACCGAAGCTGTTGCTCGCGAGGCACTCCGCAAAGCGGGTGCAAAATTACCCGTAAAAGTGCGCTTTGTCGCCCGTCACGCCTAAGTCCTATTTGCGCCAATCGGGTGCATATGGTATACCTGTCCCAACAACATGAGCAAGAAAACAAACACATTTTCAAAAGAAACCCCTGAGGAGCTCACCAAGCTTTTGGCGGAGAAGCGTGAGGCTTTGCGGGAGTTTCGTTTCAGTATGCGCGGTAGTCGAATCCGCAACACGAAGAGTGGCACAAGTTTTCGTAAGGACATTGCTCGCATCCTGTTTCGCCTCGGGACAGCCTCAAAAGAAGTAATCACTAAGTAATCACCATGACCGAACAGAAAGACAACAGTGCAGGAGCAGGACGCACCCTTTCAGGAGTGGTGGTTTCTGATAAGATGCAGGACACGGTGGTGGTTGCCGTCACTCGATTTGTAAAACACCCCAAGTATCGAAAATTCATTAAGCGCATGAAAAAGTACCATGTGCATGATCCGGGGAATAGTAAAAAGGAGGGTGATAAGGTGGATATTGTAGAATGTCGCCCTATTAGCAAAACCAAACATTTTAAAGTAGTGGGCGCGTAGTCTTTTAGTATTTTGTACCATGATTCAACATCAATCCATCGTGAAGATCGCAGATAACAGTGGAGCCAAAGTAGGCCGCGTCTTCAAGGTGCTTGGTGGCTCGCACAAACGGTATGCCCGTATCGGAGACATTGTGGTACTAGCGGTACAGGTCGCCGAGCCACGCAAGATGGTCAAAAAGAAAGATGTACTCTATGGAGTGGTGGTTCGTTCACGGGAACAGACTCGTCGAAAAGATGGCTCGTACATCAAGTTTGATGAAAATGCCGTTGTTATTATCGACAAGGTCAAGAAAGAGCCTCGCGCAAACCGCGTCTTCGGCCCTATCCCGCGCGAAATTGCAGAAATGGGATACCAGAAGATAGCCTCCCTTGCACCCGAAGTACTGTAGTAGATATACGTATATTTATGAAGATAAAAAAAGGAGACAACGTAATAGTAATTGCCGGTAAAGATAAGGGTAAGACCGGTACGGTAGTGCGCGCTATGCCTGCAACAAGTCAGGTTGTTGTGGAGGGAGTAAATATGCACAAGCGCCACCTCAAAGCCAACAAGGGCACCAAACAAGGGGGTGGTATTGTCGAAATTACAGCTCCTGTCCATGTCTCAAATGTCCAAATCGTTGATCCAAAGACTAATAAGCCTACCCGCGTTGGTATCGTTGTTGATACGGTAAAAAACACCCGTACTCGGGTGACCAAAAAAAGTGGCACCACCCTCAAGTAACATTTGACCCATGCAAACTATCGCAGAAAAACAGCAGAACGCGTACACAGCACTTAAGGATGTGTTGGGGTACAAGAATCGTATGCAAACACCTCGGGTGATGAAGGTGGTCATTTCTACTGGCGTCGGTAAGATTGCCGATCAGAAGAAGATTGAATTGATTCAGGATCGTATCGCCCGAATCACCGGACAAAAAGCGGCAGCGCGAGGTGCAAAGAAGAGTGTTGCCTCGTTTAAGGTTCGTCAAGGTGATGTGGTTGGCTATCAGGTAACCTTGCGGGGCGCACGTATGCGTGATTTCCTTGACCGTTTCATCAATATTGCTCTTCCTCGTATGCGTGACTTCCGTGGTATTTCCACGAAAGCAATCGATGAGTTGGGTAACATAACCATTGGGATTACTGAGCACACCATCTTTCCTGAGACCTCAGATGAGGATCAACGAGATGTGTTTGGTCTCGCAATTACCATTGTGACGACCGCAAACGGGAAGGAGCAAGCAGAGACGTATCTTCGTTATTTGGGATTACCCTTGCGTGTTCGATAGAAGTACGTTGCATTAATGTGGTATAACGACAGCACGTCGTTGACACACCAATGCAATACTGCTACTATGCGACCAGCTCGATTGAGCGTTTATTTTTGGTACAGAAGAAACACCACAAACATATCATGGCAAAAAAGAGCGTCATAGCACGATCAAAGAAGACACCAAAGTTCAGCACCCGGGCGGTTAATCGTTGTTTCCGTTGTGGACGTGGACGAGGATACATGCGTGACTTTGATTTGTGCCGTATTTGTTTCCGCGAGCTTGCAAACGAGGGTAAGATTCCCGGTATCACTAAATCATCTTGGTAAGTCTCCCCTTTAGTCTCAATTTTACACTGTTATTATGGATCCAATCGCTGACATGATTATTCGCCTCAAAAACGCCTCACTTGCCGGGCGGGAGGTTGTTTCGATGCCACACTCAATGCTCAAGGCTTCAGTTGCAGAAAAACTTAAGAGTCGTGGATTTTTGAGTGAGGTCACGGTACGTGGCAAAAAGGCAATTAAGACACTCGAAGTTACGCTCGCGCGTACGAGCGGGGGTGGATTCCGAGTCAGTGACGTAAAGCGCATCTCTCGCCCTGGTCGCCGAGTCTACGTGGGATGTGACCGTATCAAAGCGGTGCAAGGAGGTATGGGTGCGGTGATGATTTCTACCCCCAACGGAGTGCTCTTTGGCGATGAGGCACGTAAGCAGCAGGTGGGTGGGGAGGTTATGTTCGAAATTTGGTAATATTACACAATATGAGTCGCATTGGAAAAAGAGCAATACCCGTACCCGCAAAAACAGAAGTATCTGTTGTGGGCTCTACCCTTACCGTCAAAGGCCCTAAGGCAACCCTGGTCAAAGAAATTCACCCCCATATTTCTATTGTGGTCGAAGGGTCAGAGGTAACGGTGAGTCCAAAGAACGATACGCGGCTCGCAAAGGCACTCTGGGGTACCTATGCATCACACGTGAAAAACATGATGAAGGGTGCAACGGAGCCTTATGTCAAAAAGCTTATCCTGGAGGGTATTGGATACCGCATGGCTCTGGCGGGAAATGAACTTACGTTAAGTGTTGGTTTTTCACATCAAGTAAAGATGGCGTTGCCGGAAGGGATATCGGCACTCGTTGAGAAAAACGAGCTTACCCTCACGGGTTCCGACAAGGAAGTACTTGGTCAATTTGCTGCAAATGTTCGAGCAGTGAAAAAGCCAGAGCCGTACAAGGGTAAGGGCTTCCGGTACAGTGACGAAGTCATTCTTCGTAAGCAGGGCAAGAAAGCTTCCTAACCGTACGTTATTGAAACGAATTCCACTAGATTATTTATGGCAAACCGCACGCAAAAAACTGAAAAACGAGAACGACGACATCATCGCATCCGCGCTAAGGTTGTTGGTACTGCAGCACGACCTCGTCTTGCGGTATATCGATCGAATACGTTTATATACGCTCAGATTATTAATGATGAAACCGGCACTACGCTTGTGGCACAGGACTCACGTACCGCCCTTGGTACGGGTTCTCGCGAGAAGGCACGCGTAGTAGGCGCAGGTATTGCAAAGAAGGCGCTTGATCTCGGTGTTACGGCAGTGGTGTTTGATCGAGGAGGCTTCCTGTATGCCGGTATGGTAAAAGAGCTTGCTGACGGTGCACGTGAAGCAGGTTTGCAATTTTAATCCAATTTATTTGTTATTATGACGGACGCAGCTACAACGACAAATACAACCAGTGCACCACGTGCACCACGATCTGATACGCGATCGCAGGGCGCCGGTGCTTCGGGTGGTGCTGACCGAGGAGGTCGTGGAGGTGACCGTCGTCCTCGCCGAGCTCGTGAGCCACGCGCTCGCAGCGAGTATGACAATAAAGTGCTTGATATTCGTCGAGTGACTCGTGTGGTTGCTGGAGGACGCAGGTTCTCATTCAGTGTCACTATCGTGATTGGAAATGGAAAGGGGCAGGTTGGCGTCGGGCTCGGCAAAGCAGGGGATACGGCACTTGCTATTGAAAAAGCGACTCGCGATGCAAAGCGGCATCTCATTACGGTGCCGATGACCGAAGGGTTTGCAATCCCTCACGAAGTACGTGCAAAATACGCCGCGGCGCAGATTATGCTTTTGCCTGCTGAGGGCAAGGGGTTGAAGGCGGGAAGTGCATTGCGTACTGTTCTCGAACTTGCAGGGGTACGCAACGTATCTGCAAAAATCCTTTCTCGAAGTAAAAATCCGCTCAACAACGCCCGCGCAGCAATTCTCGCACTCTCAAAACTAAAACCAGCACGCGCAAAAAAGAAAGGAGAGGTAAAGACCAAGTAACACCAGTATCATGCAACTCAACGAACTTAAGGCATCAACAGGTATCACCAAAGCACGACGTATCGGTCGTGGTGGTAAGCGCGGAAAAACCAGTGGTAAAGGTCACAAAGGTCAGAAGGCGCGCGCAGGACACAAGATTCGTCCTGCGGAGCGTGACATCATTAAGCGTCTCCCTAAATTGCGAGGACATGGAAAAAACCGTAG
>JAKFXP010000121.1 GCA_021731325.1 Parcubacteria group bacterium | reverse complement strand
GAGACATCGTGAATGGTGTGTTGAAGTAGCATTCGCCACTTCAACTGTACATGTTCGTGATTCAAAACAAAACGAGAGAGGATCGACTCTCGAATTTACTGATGCAGAGTGGCACGTCTTTATTGATGGTGCAAAAAAAGGAGAATTTGATCTTTCTAAAGAACGTATTAAAAATGCCTTAATTTCGCTCGGTCCGATTGAAACTGCTGCGTAGTAGGTAACCATGTAGCATAACGAAAAAGTGGTATTATGAAGGGTGATGAACTATCGTCACCCTTTTTTATAAATAATATATCCACATGAAAGTGATATATATCATTCCTGGGTTTTTTGAAGAAAAGAGAGAGTACGCTCTTTTTAAGAATGATCTTCAGCGTGCAGGTTGGAAAGTGTACATTGTCCCTATAGTGTGGAAGTATAGAACGGTAACTAACTGGCTACAACAAGTGCACCGATATTTCGCTCTGAAAGATTTATCAGAGGCTGCCGTACTAGGTTTTTCAGCAGGAGGACTGTTGTTACCTCTGTTCGCATCTCAGCATGGTAAAATTGGTAAAATTATTCTATGTTCAATACCTCACTCAGTGGGTTCTTCCATGACTGCAGAGACCGAGAGGTACATCTCTTTTCTGGGCATAAGGCGCATTAGAGAGCTTAAAAAAATTGATCTAAGAGCGGTATTGCGTAAAATGCAAACTCCACACGTGACCTTTGTGTATGGGGAACAGGAAAGTAAGAAACTTATATCCCAGGTAAAAAAAATATCTTGCGTGCTACCACACTCATCGCTCGTTATGATACCTAACACGATACATAACATACATTCAGATTCCTACCGCAAAGGCTTATTGGAAGGCGTACTGTAACTCTGGGTTCTAGTGTCGAGTTGCCATATGCTACGGAAGGGAATACATCGTGATCACCTTGTTTTTCCTGCAACGCTGTATTCGCCAAGACACCCGTTTTCTGCTATATTTTCGAGGTATGTTGAAGTAGTATGGACGTCGTCACTAAAATCCGTTACGTTGATGCGAGTTATGTCACCACTCCCGAATTGAGCCCCTCATTCGTACCAGCTGTGTATGAGGTTTATGGCTATGTGCAGCACCTTACGCGCAGTATCATGGTGCGCTATGTCATCCAGATACCACCAGGTAACTCCTCTGAGTCGGTGATTGAAGGTCTCGTGCTCCCAGCGCATGCAGTGCAGTCGCAACACCTACGTGCTGATATACGTCCATACATGACCATAGCGCCCAACACGCGTATTACGGTCGATTGGTATGATGTTGTTCACCTTACGCACGCATCGGTGCGAGAGTGTCACACTATGAGAACGGAAGGATTTTTTGAGCGAGTGATAGGGCAGTATTTGCTTATACGAGCACCGAAAACAGTGCGGATAGAACCAGAACCAATGAAGATTCATGCAAAAGATGCAACCTATCTCAGTATACCTATCTCATGCATACATACCCATCAACTATGAACACAGACCTAGCTCACGTGCAGCACTGTATTGCCTCAGAAGAATCGGGTACCGTGGTAGTGGAAGCGGAGGTCGTACGGAAAAACAAACGGTTCCGTGTTACTGGCATTGCAATGTACGTTACTGAAACAGAAGTGCGTATTGCACATAACGCAAAAAATGATGTGGTGTTAGATGCCACCAACGTACCTATCGACGAGATAGTGACTATACGAGTCGTGCCCAGTAATGAAATAGCTGCTCTCGAATAATACTAAGATGGTATTGACAGACACACTTTATTTGATACTCTACAAACCAGAGAGGGGTTTTTTATATTAACGATACTAACACCAAAGGAGGTGTGAAATGGGTTGGACTGACAAAGATACGCAAAAAGAAACTGGTGATTCGACAAGTAAAATTGCCTACGCAGAACATACTGCGCGCGATGATGCAGAAAATGGAGGTTACTTGAAGCGCGGAGTTGGTAACACAAGTAAATGGGATGAACAAAGCGATGCGCATACAAGTGCGCGGGAAACGTTTGTAGATGTCGTAACCGACGCCTATTCTGAAAAAGAGCGTGGGAACGAGAGTTATAAGTAATAGTTATAAGTAATATGTATGTAATGAGGATGTCTCAACATCCTCATTTTTTATTCGCCAAGACAACCATTTTCTGCTATATTTTCGAGGTATGTCCAAACGACTTTTGTCAGGCGTAAAGCCTTCCGGTCGCCCCCATGTGGGCAACTATCTTGGTGCTATGCGCCAGTTTGTCGACCTCGCCACCACTCACGAAAGCTACGTCTTTATTGCCGATTACCATGCCCTCAATACCTTACAAGACCCCGTTGCACTGCGGTCAAATATTCTTGACTTAGTACTCGATTACCTCGCTATCGGCCTCGATCCGACCAAAGTAACGCTCTTTAAGCAGTCCGATGTACCCGAGCATACTGAGCTGTGTTGGATTTTTAATACCATCACGACCATGCCGTACCTCATGCGCGCGCATGCATTTAAGGATGCCGAGGCGAAAAACAAAGACCTTAATGTCGGCACCTTTGATTACCCGATGCTTATGGCGGCCGACATTCTCCTCTACTCACCCGACCTCATTCCCGTCGGCGCTGACCAAAAACAGCACGTCGAATTTGCGCGTGATACTGCCGAAAAATTTAACCGTATATACGGCGATACGTTCAAGCTTCCCGAAGCCTATATCCCTACTGATGTTGCCACAATACCGGGTACCGACGGACAAAAAATGAGCAAGAGCTACGGCAACACCATCCCACTTTTTGGCACCGATGAAGAGATACGTAAAGCAGGTATGGGTATCATAACCGACAGCACCGGCACGACCGATCCAAAAGATCCTGACGTCTGCAACGTATTCGCCTTACATAAATACTTTAGTACCGACACACTCATCGACCTTGACGCGCGCTACCGTGCAGGTACTATCGGATATAAAGAGAGTAAAGAAATTCTGGTCGACAACCTTATCCGATTTGTCACCCCACTCAGAGAACGTCGTGCGTCGTTGGCAGAAAACATGACTACGGTAAAGGATATTTTGCGAGAGGGAGGTATCAAGGCGCGCGCCGTTGCAAGTGTTAAAATGAAAGCGGTGCGCGAACGCGTTGGCGTTACGGTATAGCAACATTATTTATTTTTATATCTGAAGGTATGAACGAACGAGTACTCATTAAGGATTTGCACGATCATGTTGCACAAGAGGTAACGGTATGTGGTTGGGTGGATGTACGTCGCGACCATGGCAAGTTAGTCTTTCTCGACCTCCGAGATCGTTCGGGTATTGTGCAGGCGGTTGCACTCCCCAACCATGCCGAGGCGGTTGCAGTAGCACAAACCGTGCGTAGTGAATATGTTGTCGAAGTGCGTGCACAGGTTAACAAACGGCCTGAGCGTATGGTAAAGCCGGAACAACATAATGGCGACATCGAACTCGAACTCCTCGCAATCACGGTTCTCAACGTTGCTCAAGAACTTCCGTTTGACAAAGATACCGACCTCAACATCGACACCAACTTTGATTACCGTCCACTCACCTTACGCCGCACGCGCGAACGTGCCATCTTCATTGTGCAGGCAGAGATCATTCGTGCGTACCGCGAATTTCTCCACATCGAAGACTTTACTGAATTTCAAGCACCCAAAATTGTGGGTGACGACGCCGAGGGCGGGGCAGAGGTCTTTCGATTCGACTACTTTAACGGACGCATGGCGTCACTCGCCACCAGTCCCCAGCTCTACAAGCAAATTATGGCGGGTGTCTACGAGCGCGTGTTTGCAACCGGTACCATGTTCCGCGCTGAACGGCATGCGACCTCACGCCACCTCAACGAAATAGCAATGCTCGACCTTGAAATGGCATTTATCAACGATCATCATGATCTCCTCCGACTCATGGAGCGTATGATGCGGTATCTCAACACATATCTTGCCGAGCACGCTGCGACAGAATTCACTACCATGAGTGCAGTCTTACCACTCGTGCCCGAAGGCACATTCCCCACGATGAAGCTCCGCGAAGCACAGGAGCTGATCAAAAAGGAAACAGGGAAGGACAAGACGCGTGAACCTGACCTTGAACCTGAAGACGAACGATTCCTCTGTGACTACGCACACGAACATCTCGGTTCGGACTACGTATTTGTGACGCATTTTCCCTCAAGTAAACGACCATTCTATACCCTCGACGACCCAGAAGATGAGGGTTTTAGCCGTAGTTTTGACCTCCTATTCCGTGGTGTTGAGATTCTCTCCGGTAGTCAGCGCGTACACGACTACGCAACACTCGTCGAAAAAATAAAAGGGAAGGGGCTTGATCCGGAAAAGTTCTCCTATTACCTCCAGGCCTTCAAATATGGTATCCCTCCCCATGGTGGTATCGGCATGGGACTCGAACGCCTCACGCAAAAGATGCTCGGTCTCGAGAATGTCAAAGAAGCAGCGCTGTTCCCCCGCGACATGAATCGCATTGACACCCTTTTGGCAAAGGATTCATAAACCATTAACTGAGCGCACCTATCCCCGCAGGCATTCTCCACACCACGACAGCATCGTGTACAATAGTATCTGTGTCTACGTATACCCTCCGTACCGATATGTTTGAAGGTCCTCTCGACCTCCTCCTTTCGCTTATCGAAAAGCGAAAGCTTTTGATCAATGATATTGCGCTCGCCGATGTTACGGACGATTACCTCAAATATTTGG
Source organism: Parcubacteria group bacterium (assembly GCA_021731325.1). Taxonomy (GTDB): domain Bacteria; phylum Patescibacteriota; class Minisyncoccia; order Phycocordibacterales; family UBA12088; genus UBA12088. Next base: position 2,719 of record JAKFXP010000121.1, on the reverse strand, counting down.
AGCAGCATCCCGATTTTCCCGTTGCCGAGACTGCCCAATTTGTTCTCGTTGGTTCCACCCTTCTCCTTATCAAATCACGTTCACTTCTGCCGATCCTTTCACTCTCTCAAGAAGAAAAAGGATCAATCGAAGATCTCGAAAAGCGACTCAAATTTTTGGATACCTACCAAGCCTTTGCCCAGTCTCTGATTGAACGGTATGGTAAAATACCCACATATGGTCGCATACGAAAAGTAAAAAAACTCATTACTTTTTCACCTGACACCTCGATGACCGTGCCCGCCATGCACCAAGGCATACAATCCGTATTACGCGCGCTCCCCAAAGGCAAACCAAAACTCACCGAAGCGACCGTGCGCAAAGTAATATCGCTCGAAGAAATGATGGACCGACTGACGCAACGTATCAGTATGGGTATGCAAGTCAGTTTTCGTGAGCTCCGTGGTGGTTCGGGTACGGAGACCAAGTTAAATACTATTGTTCTCTTTCTCGCCATGCTCGAATTGGTGCGACAAGGGGTGATTCGGGTAGAGCAGGCAGCGGCACATGATGACATCACGATCAAGTCTGATGCAGTGGGGGTACCCGAATACAAATAACCGACCTGTGAACGAGCTGTATAGCCATTCTTTTGATTTCTTGGTACACTAATCCTATCATGGCAACACTCGATAGTAAGTTAGAGGCGGTTCTTTTTCATCAAGGGGAGCCGGTGACGCGTGCCTACCTCCTCAATATTCTTGAAACATCTCCCGAAGCACTCGACACTGCCGTGAGTGTACTCACCGAAGGACTTGCGAATCGAGGCATTCGACTCTTGCGTGTTGGCGATCAGCTTGAGCTCATCACCGCGCCCGAAGTAAGTGATATTATCACAAAAACACGCAAAGAGGAGTTGGTGCGTGACCTTGGAAAAGCGGGCTCTGAAACACTCTCCATTATTTTATACCGTGGGCCGGTCTCTCGAACCGAAATCGAATATATCCGTGGCGTCAATTGTTCGTTTATTGTACGCAATTTACTCATCCGGGGGCTCGTGGAGCGTGTACCGCATCCTACCAACACTCGTTCAATTCAATATCTGGCAACCCCCAAATTACTCAAACATCTTGGAGTAGCACGCGTAGAAGAGTTACCCGAGTTTGAAAAAATTCGTACCGATATCAATGCGTTTGAGACTCAATACGGCGAAGGAGTAGACGAATAACACCTATATATCCATGAATGAAGAGCGCCGTACTGCACCACAAGAGCCGTTGCCCCTCACACCCCGTGAGCCGTTTGTGATACCTGGGGTGTCTTCACGGGTACTCCTGTCCGAACACCTGGTAGCAATGCTCGGCGCATGTGCGGTAGTTGCATTGGTGCTGGTTACGGGCGTACGAGGATGGAGCGCAGTGCACGCACCCTCAGAATCCGAAGTAGCGCATGCAACCATTGCCTACACTGCACCTGAGAGGGCGACCACTACCCGTGCAGAAAAAAATCCATTTGATACGATATCACTAGGTGCGCGTGCGGCAATCGTCTACGACGTACGAGAAAACAAAGTATTGTATACCCACAATGGTGATAGGGTGCTTCCCCTTGCATCACTCACCAAGCTTATGACCTCGCTCATTGCCATGGAAACACTTGATGCAACAAGCCGTATTGCGGTAAGTCAAAATTCTATTGATACCGAGGGGGATTCGGGTTTGTTGGCAAATGAACACTGGAGTCTCAAAGATTTGGTCTCGTTCACCATGCTCACGAGTAGCAACGATGGTGCCGATGCGCTCGCTTCTGCGGTAGGGGCACTTTCGGTGCAGGCGCCCGTTGTTGTAGGTACCACGAGTAGCAGTACCCCTAACGAATACGAAAAAATAGATACGTTTGTAAAAAAGATGAATACGCGCGCACAAGAACTCGGGTTTGGGAATATGAAGTTTAGTAATCCAACCGGCCTCGATGAACCCAATGGTGAGCAAGGGGGGGTGGGTACGGCAAAAGAGGTAGCAAAACTCTTAACGTACGCCTGGGAACACACACCCAGCGCCCTTGCACATACCGACGAACTTACGCGTACCTATACGTCATCTGACGGCTACCAACATCAGGGGGAGAACACCAATGAACGAGTACGTCAGATAACGGGGCTTATTGGTAGTAAGACGGGATATACGGATATGGCCGGGGGTAATCTCGCCGTACTCTACGACGCGGGATTCGATCATCCGATTGTTGTTGTGGTCTTGGGTTCAAGCAAAGAAGGACGCTTTGATGACGTGGATACGCTGATAGATACAACATACAAATACGTGGAGACGGGCTGGTACCAGTTTGAGGTAGCGGGGAGTACGGATAGGGGGTAAGGGGGTCGCGCAGTATGCGGGTACAGCACAGTATACCTTGCGTATACACGTGAGGTGTATTTTTTTGTGCGTCTTTGCTACCTGAACTAAAAAGAAGCTCGTAATATAAGACAATTTGCGCTATTATTGTGCCACATGAACGAAGAAGAAACGCGCAATCGTCTTATCCGTCCCGCACTAGTGCAAGCAGGGTGGGAGGACCACCAGATACGCGAGGAATACCCCTACACCTTGGGACGCATCCATGTGAGTGGCAAGATAGCAAAGCGTGGCGACCGTAAAAAAGTAGACTATCTTCTCGAATATCGCCCCAACCTTCCGCTCGCCATCGTTGAAGCCAAACACACCTCTGAGGAGATTGGGAA
>JAKFXP010000049.1 GCA_021731325.1 Parcubacteria group bacterium | reverse complement strand
GTACATGGCTGGTATGCCGGGCACCGTGAGGAGATATCCAATACCGAGTACCACCTGTATTGGATTTGCACCACCGTGCAAAAATCTCCGATACGGGCGCGCCATCTGATCGTGATTATCAAGGAACGTAACAAAATATTCACTTGCATCCGTATCAGCGTATAATCGCTTGAGTCGATCATACCGCTCACGCAACACTTGAGGATTTACGAATCCTTTTATTACTTCTTCGAGTACAAAGTACAACGGAAAATCGAGCACCGCATCAAGGGCTTGTAACTGCTCTCCCCCCTGTGTACGAGGTCCGACGTATCGACGCAATGTCTCATCGTCCGACACAATCTCACCAAAAAGGAAGAAGTTCTTTTTTCCAATTGATTCTGCGTACTCCTTGAGCGCATTACAAAATGACGCAGCAGCACCATCTTCTATGTGCTTTACCGTGTCGATACGATACCCATCAATATCGGCTTCTTTAATCCAGTACTTGTATACCGCTTTCATGGTATCGAGTACGATTGGGTTGCCGAGATCAAGCTCTTTGAGATTCATAAAATCTCCATTGACCGACTCATCCATGTCATTCCAATTAACGATTGCCCCCCGTCGTTTGTAGCAATCAATACTTTGTAGTTCCGCAGGCCACACCGCATCATCGGCATCATATGCACCAGGTGGATGCTCGCTCCGAAATGCTCCAAACTCATACTGTTTTCCACCATGATTATAGACTGGCCGTGCATCATCCTGGTAATACCAATTATCACCGGTATGATTGACCACAATGTCAAGAATCACATACATCCCGCGTTCATGTGCTGCACGAACGAGGGCGCGCATATCCTCTTTTGTTCCTATACGAGGATCAATGGCAAAAAAATCTTGAATAGCATATCCATGAAAACTACCTGATGGTTCTGGGCGATTCTTTAAGACCGGCGAAAGCCACACGGTTGTTGCACCGAGCCCTCGAATGTAGTCGAGTTTTGCGGTGATGCCTTGTAAGGTGCCTCCTTGAAAGGCTACTCCTGCTTTATTCTCATGCCATCCATTCTGTTTGATACCATTCCAAGGGGGCGTCTCTTCATTACCATCATTAAATCGATCAACAAGCAGAAAATAAATAAACTGATCCCGCCAATCAGAGGGACTCGGGTATACCGGGTCAGTGACCGTAAGATCAAGCTCATGTATCGAACGTATGCGATTTTCCTCGGACATTGTCCTAATGCTACCATGCAATCTGGTCGCCAAACTTCCCTCTATACACACCTACGCAGCAGCCTGTAACGGAGAGAGGTTCAACCTCTCTCCGGCTATGCTTGTGCGGTAAACCACGCGTAGGTTGCAGCAATACCCTCTTTGAATGGTATACGTGGTTCCCATCCCAGTGCTTTGATACGGTCTACATTGAGAAGTTTGCGCGGAGTGCCATCAGGTTTGCTGCTGTCCCACACAATCGTACCTTGGTACCCCACCACCTCTTGCACTAGTTCTGCCAGCTCTTTAATCGACACATCTTCTCCTGTACCAATATTTACAAGCTCCGAACTCGAGTACCCTTCCATCAAAAACAGGCATGCCCGTGCAAGATCATCAACATGTAAGAATTCACGCTTTGGAGAACCGGTTCCCCACAAGGTCACCGTGGGCGCTCCCACCACCTTTGCATCGTGAAAGCGGCGGATAAGTGCGGGTAGTACGTGAGAGTGCTCAAGATCAAAATTATCGTATGGACCATAGAGATTAGTCGGCATAAGCGCAATATAGTCCGTTCCATATTGTGCATTGTATGAGCGACACAATTCAATACCTGCAATTTTCGCAATCGCGTATGCCTGATTAGTTGGCTCGAGGAGCCCAGTAAGGAGCGCATCTTCCGTAATAGGTTGTGCCGCAAATTTTGGGTATATGCAGGAACTTCCCAAAAAAAGTAACTTGGTAACACCACTCCGGTACGCCTCATGAATGACATTCGCCTCAATCATGAGATTTTGGTAGATAAAGTCAGCAGGATAGGTTTTGTTACTCATAATCCCCCCTACTTTTGCAGCCGCTAAAAATACATACTCAATATGTTCGTGTGCAAAAAAATCACGTACCGCATGCGCATCCGTGAGATCGAGCGCATCATGCGTACGAGTTAGTATGTGTGTGTATCCTGCTTCCTCAAGTGCGCGCACAATTGCACGCCCCACGAGACCGCGGTGCCCTGCTACAAATATAACGCTATCTTTTTTCAATGTATCTATCATGCTGTTCGCGCACAAGGTCGGCGTCTGCCATAAGCATTACGAGTTGTTGGAATCGGGTGGTTGGTTCCCATCCGAGAATACGCTTTGCTTTACTGTAGTCGCCCAAGAGGGTGTCGATTTCAGCGGGACGATAGTACCGTGAATCAACCTGTATCAATACTTTGCCTGTCTTGGTATCAATGCCTCGCTCCTCGACACCCTTACCGATCCATTCTAACGTATAGCCGAAGTACGTGCACGCCACTTCACAAAATTCACGTACCGAATGTGTTTCGTTAGTCGCAACAACATAATCATCGGGTTCTGGTTGCTGCAACATGCGCCACATTGCTTCAACATAATCCTTTGCAAACCCCCAGTCACGACGCGCGTCAAGATTACCTAAAAAGAGCTTGTCGTCTTTGCCGAGTTTGATACGCGCCAATCCACGGGTTATTTTGCGGGTCACAAATGTAGGACCTCGCCGAGGACTTTCATGATTAAAGAGAATACCGTTTACGGTAAACATGCCATAGCTCTCGCGGTAGTTGCGTGCGAGCCAGTATGAAAATACTTTTGCGCACCCGTACGGGGATCGAGGGTGAAATGGAGTAAGTTCGTTAATGGGGAGTGCGGGGGGATTACCAAACATTTCACTCGATGATGCTTGATAGAATTTTGCCGGTATCTTAGCGTCGCGCATGGCCTCAAGCAATCGCAGGGTACCAAGGCCGGTTACATCACCGGTATACTCCGGCATGTCGAAACTCACCCGCACGTGGCTCTGGGCACCAAGATGGTATACCTCATCGGGTTGCGCTTTTTCAAGCACCCGTCGCAAACTACTCCCGTCGGTAAGATCGCCAAAATGAAGTTTGAGATGCGCACCACTGATATGAGGATCTTGATATACATGATCAATACGTTCGGTATTGAATGAGCTAGAACGGCGCATGATGCCGTGCACCTCGTACCCCTTCGCAAGCAGGAGTTCTGCCAAATACGACCCGTCCTGACCCGTAATACCCGTGATGAGCGCTCTTTTCATATTATTGTGGTACACACGGTACCACGTGTGTCCACACTACGGAAGTGGCGAAAACAAAAATAGTGTTGGGCAGTAACCGTACGGGCGTTCGTTAATACAACAAATAACTGCTTGTTGTCAATGTACTGTACAAGGTAGAGTGCATATGGCATTTTGGTAACCGTACTAAATGTAAACCGTTGCGATACTCTCGCATTGCAACACACTTGCTCATTACGAATTAGGAGACAGCGATGTCATCTGCAATAGAAAGATTTAAAGCACTCGCAGCTGAAAAGCGTTTTGCGGGGTGGCCTCTAGTTGGCACATCGGAACTTGGCGCAAAGATCCCATTTTTTGGACAAGCACTTAACTACAAACTTGAAACAGGTAATGGAGTTGAAGACTATACCTCGTTGATTAGAAGTTTCGGGTGGGTAGTTGTGTTTGGGGTCGTCAACCTGCGCAATGGCGACTATCCAGACACTGATGTTGGTCAGTACGTAATCACACTTTGTCAGTGGAAACCAGGTATAAATAAAGCCGGCTGGGAATTACCCCCGGGCGGTATTGGTAAAGTTGATCCAGGCACACCGTTAGAAGTTATCACCGAACGTGCAAAAGATTCGTTTCTGAAAGAAACAGGGTATGGTGCCGGAAAGTGGAGCTACCTTGGATTTGACCTTATTGAGACCGGCAAATACCGTGGCGCAGGACCTCTCGACCATGGATTGCCTGCATACCTATATCTTGCGGAAGATCTTGTGCGTTTGCAAGACGCACGAAGCCCTAACCCAAATGAGATTATGGAGACCATCTTGGTACCAATCGAAGAATTCCGCGATGTCTTGGATTCAAGTCTATTTGTTGAAACAAGTGCGGTGTCGTGCGCCTACAAAGCGCTCGTTGCACTAAAAAAACTCTGCTGGACATAACTGCCAGACAGCCGAAACCGACAATACAATGCACCATAGTTTTTTTACAAACTATGGTGCATTTTTTATGGTATCAGGTCGATTATCGGCGCAACAATCGATCGAACCGCAAACTGCTTGTCATAGAGCGCCCGTCCCTTGATTGCCAATGCTGTACATTTTTCCTCGCTCTTTTTGAGTATTCGTATCTTTTCTGCAATATCTTCCCCGCTCGCCGGATTGACCATGAGACACGTCTCGCCATCCGTAAAGATCTCACTCACTCCCTCGGCACGTGCGGTGATATAGGGTAGTTCGAGAGCAAGCGCCTCGAACGCTTTGTGCGGTATGGTACGCTGCAGGCGCTCATGGTCGGCAAACTGTCCGAGCGCAATATGGCACTTTTGCACCATCGGCACCAACTCCTCAAACGGCAACTGCTTGGCAATGTGTGTGATATTCATAGGCTTCAATTCTTCCATGACCGCATTAAACCGCTCCATTTCGGTATTCCATCCATATCCAATGATAAGAAAATCGACCTGCTCGTTCTCAAGCAGCTTTGCGGCTTGCAACACATACTCCGCACCCGCTTCGTGCGTGATGCGACCGCGGAACAGTACCGTAAAACGGTCAAACTTTTTGACCGTGCGGTCGAGGGCAAATATCGACTCATCAACACCGGTGTACACGACCACACACTTCCCCTCCCGTACGCCGAGCACGTGCTCGAAGTATTCTTTCTGCGCTTTGGTCTCAACGAGGATCGTGTCGGCACACCTTGTGGCGAACCAGTCGATGAGGTGCGTGTAGGTTTTGCGAAACGGTATGTCCTTGTGCGCATCGCGAGAAAGTATCGCCGACTCATAGTACGAACACAATGCATCAAATATAACCTTCTTATGCGTAATGAGCTTTGCAAACGGCACGACGATGTATCCCGGGTACCCAACAATCATCAGATCATACTGATTACGAAGTGCCCAATGTTTCCAAAAAAGGTTCCAATACTTCTTAAAACCTGGTGCCGTATCAGTGCATATGGTGACCTCGACCCCGTTTTGTCGGAGCCCGTCAACATACACCTTATTTCGAGAAAAGTTCGGATCGAATAAACCAAAATAGAGGACCTTTTTCATACCTATACTATTGCTTGGTAAATACTAAATACACACCGTAACGAAACGAATAGGGTGATACTTATTCGTACCTCATAGTGTACCAGATTCAGCACACCAACGCTCCCGGTATAGTGGACACCGCTGAAGCCCATGTTCAAGAGCACGGAGGGTACATACTCTCACGACTTATCGTACGATTAACCCTACTGCCGATCTACCCCTGTGTCACAGGTCACTGCAAAGGTTGGTTATAGTGTAGAGGCCATTTCTTTTTTCCTTTCGACGACACAAAACGACTGGACATGCTCGTAATACTAAAACAAGCCCTACCATATAGTGGGGCTTGCAGAGACCTCTATCGTGCGTGCGTAACGTTCAGCATGCACGTAATCATATCGGCAGGATTAAAACACTCGGACGAATAAGCAACAAACTCCGTGTCGCTATGAAGATCAAATCGATGTACTTGTCTTGGTGGGATGCGTATAACGGTCCCTGCTGTGACCGTATGCATCAGAATATCTTCTTGATCATATGTACCATCTACTCTCATCGGTACCGTGTGAATCACCCCTCCTCCTTTGAGGAAATAGAACACTTCAAATTTACTTCTGTGAAAATGGTTACCAAGAGGCAAGTCACTCTGCTTAATGTAAAAATGATTAAAGGTACCTTGTCTAAAGGTGTATTCGTATAGGTCACGGCGCGGGTCCGAAGACACACGCTCGAGCACATCGCACTCAACCGACTCGACTGATGGAAAGAGATGGGTATATAAATCGAGTACTGCTTGGTGCACACCCTCACGGATCAATTCCTCACGGTTAAAATGGCGAAGTGTTCCGGTAGGTGCATACTCAGTAGTACATAACCCTGTTGCGATACGTTCACGTTCTTCATCGGTGGCGTCATACGCAAAGACGTGTGCTATGGTCTGACAACCGATATCTTGTGGCTCCTGTTCCCTGTCTTTCCATCGGTAATTAAATACCGCAGCGTGCATGAGGCGATCGGGATCAATAGACACGGAAGTTTCCTCACGGAATTTTCTCAGAATAGCTGTGTGTGGTGTCTCATCTGGATACATGCGACCACCCATCCACCACCAACCCTCCATTGGTTTTATGACGCGCTGAGCAAGATAAAAAAGTTCTTTTACCCGATCCACCACGACTACATCCACTGTAGCAGGAACGATACTCTGCAACGCACGACCATAGTCATAATCTGAGAGTCTTATCCGTTCAATACCTCTACTGTATGATTCTTCGTACGCACAGACCAATGTTGACTGGTTCATAATTGATACCTCGCTTTTGATTTTTAATGAACAAAAAATGCTCCGTATGGAGCCCCTCACGACAATACTACAACATACTGTAAATGTCAAAACGCGGGCTCGGCACCCGCGTTTGTATTACTGTATGTTTTGGCGCACTGCGCGCGCCGCTTGTTCGACCGACCAAATTTGTCGTGCCGAAAAAAATGAACCAAAAACAATGGCGACGAACGCCCCACAGAACGCATCATCAGTCCATATGACCGAAATAGGTGCTGGTGCATCTATCCAGACGGCCAAGATGCACCACGCAATCAAAATCGATATCGTCGCAAGTAATGTTGCTTCTTCCGAAGATTCAATCTTGCTCCGTGCGATTATCGTACGGAGGTGTTTGATGCAGAAACATGCAACGGTAGTGATGCTCCCAAGCACCATACCAATAAGGATGCCATACTGGTCGTATTCTCGTGCAAGCTGAGGTACATACAATTCTGTTGCAATAACGCCAATCGAAAGAAATGCTGTTCGTTGAAAGATATTCAACTTGATATGCATGTGTTTGTAACACACCATTGAACTCAAGGCTACCACTAACCAGACTACTTTGAACATGTGCATGACGCACCTCCGTTAGGAATGAAATCCATAGTCTATGGTACGCCTGACCAGTGTATTGTCAATCACCATCCATTTTTTCTTCACCCTCTTTTACACGAGGAAGTTTGTGTGTAGCTCCAATGGTGGTAATGAGCGTATGCACTAACGAGGTCAAGATGTCACTCTCTTTCTTACTCACGTACCGCGGAGTGTGTTGTTTGAGCGTGATGAGTAATGTCCGAAGTATTGCTTGTGCTTCAATCCCTTTCT
>JAKFXP010000079.1 GCA_021731325.1 Parcubacteria group bacterium | reverse complement strand
GTATTGTATACATCAGATTCCCTTCTCCGTAGTCCCCTGCCCGCGAATAGTCGTGGGCAGATACTGTGGAGAAATCGTATGAAAACAATGTTCTTTGTAAATGCCCGTATTGGGCTTGCGATATTTTTTGGGGTCTTAGGTGGCCCTGCCCTTGCCCTTGCCCTACGATGTGTTGGCGTGGGAGATGGTCTTGGACTTGTTACGGCAGCACTCGTAGGCGGTAGTATTGCCTGGATTGCCTGTGACCCATTGCGACTCGTGCGTGCAGTGCGTCGTGCAGTACACGTAGTATGTGAGGAGTACGTACACTGGTTGAAATACTTTGTTGGTTTTCTCATTATGGTAAGTACCTTCTGGATTGGATTATTCATACTTACCAATTCTCCAGTAGTACTTTTAAATACACTCCTCTGGACTCCTGTAGTAGGTGCTACTCTAGTGGCAGCCTGTTTGTTCACTTGTCTGCACATACACTATGGCAGTGCTTCGGTAGACCCTGCACCACGTCCGGACGATATCTTGGGTGCTGCTCTCAAATATGGAAATCCTATTGCACTCGCATTCTGGGCTTGTATCCTAACCTTCCGACTCCTCCGCTGGATACTGCGTTCAACCCCAACAGCACTCGGTCATATTGGAAATGGTGCCTGCCTTGTCGGAAGATCCGTCCTACACCTACCCAAGAATCTATACGCAATTGCCAAGCTCACCTTCCGGTATTATCACAGCACAGACACTCGCATCTGCTTTATTGATGCAGCACTCTTTGCGGGAGGTGCGTACTGGTACGGGGTTGGTCTTGCTGACCTGGTGCTCTGGGCACTCGCTGGTGCCGTGTTTGGCATCATTAACTACGAGGTGGTGTCGGTGCGCATCCTCAAGATAGCCCCCTCCCACTTCTCCCCCCGAAATTAACTACCTTTAGGGTAGTTAATCTTACAGGCGCGACTCTTACTGGTCGCGCCTTTTTAGTACCGATTACCCACACCTTGCATATCCTCTATATTTCAGTACTATTGCCCATGGACTCTTTCACAACCCTAGATAGGAGATACGTATGTCCAAACCAAAGATTCTTGTTTTTGCTTCCGGCACCAAAAACGATGGCGGATCCGGTTTTGCCAATCTGGTCCATGCGAGTCATGATGGGCGACTTGATGCCGAGATTGTCGGTGTCGTATCGAACCACGAGCGTGGTGGCGTGCGTGCATATGCGGATATACTTAATATTCCTTTTACGTATTTTCCACCACCCTGGAATAAGGATGAGTACCAACGCATCACTAGTACCTCAGGTGCAGAATTTTTTGCCAACTCAGGCTGGCTCAAACTTATGGTGGGACTCGACCACCATACTGCCTTCAATCCAAAAACAACCTTTGGTATTCATCCCGGGCCAGCCATTGATCCTTGTAAGGGTACGGGTATGTATCGCATACATATTCACCGGAAAGTTATGGAGCTGTACGCAGCCAAGAAAATAACTCACTCAGCGGTAAGTATGCTCTTTCAAACCGAAGCAGAACATGATGGGGGTCCCGTATTTTTTGACCTCCCCGTACCTATATATCCTGACGATACTCCCGAGCTACTAGAAAGTAGGGTACACGAAGCAGAGCACCTCCACCAAGCCATCGTTACCAACTTGGTCGTGCATGGACACATTCGATGGGATGGAGTAAATCTACGATCTCTTGAATACTCGTCACATGCGCGAGTGGTCTTGGAGAAGCTCTACTGCATCTAAGACACTCTTTACCAATACGACTCCTTTCGGGAGTCGTATTTTTTATTTTTTATTCTTTATTTCTTTGGGGTCTACTACCTTACACACCCCCAACGCTTGCAGCTTTTTGGTGTACGCAAGAAAGGTCGTCACATACTGCGCATGACTCCAGGTGAGCGGAGTGACTGAGGTGGAGTGATAGGTATAAGGGTCAAACTGCTCTGCGAGAAGACCGGCGGCATTGGCGTGTTTGAGTGCCCACCGCAAGCGTATTTCTGCAGGTATGAGGTCTTCCGGTGTTGTGGCGCGTGCAATCTCATACTCAGCAAGCCAGAGCGTCGTGATAACCCACGGGTTACCGGGAACATTTTCTGCGGTACGAAAATAGTAATCCCCTTCGTACCGTGCGATACCAATCTTATCTTCACCCGTGGAAAGACTTTCTTTTACCCGTTCATACGCATGGGCAAGTCGCTCATCCGATGCGTCGAGCACCCCAAACTTAAACAATCCATAAAAACTTGATGCATCAATAGTAAAATCTGGCTCAGGAGAAAAATGGGCAAATTGAATCGACTTGAGCACTCGTCCATCCTCATGTATGAGACGCGAAAGAATACCCTCTTTTACCTCTGCAGCCGCGGCATTCCACCGCTTCGCCGCAACTTGTTTGCCAAGCATCTCAGCAAACCGTGCTGCCGTCGTGAGTCCCGCATACACACAAGACGCCGTATAGGTAAAGGTGCCAAATCGTTCTTCCCACAAATCATGACTGGGGAGTGGCAACCCGGTCTTTTTGTCCCGATATTTGTACAAAAAATCAGCGACGCGTTTGATATACGGGTTGTACAGACGTTCGATCATTTCGACATCGCGCGAGATATCATAGTGTGCCCCGAGGGTGAGGAGGGTAATCGCCGTCTCGTCTTCTTGTATGGGGGGCTGTACCCGACCATCCCTAACCCACGGATGCCACGAGCTCCCCAACGACTTGTCGGTACGATACTTATGCAGCAGGTACCCTTCGTCGGTAAGTAGGTCTGCGCAAAAGGCATGAAATCCATCTGATGCCGTCATATGCCCTGCTTCTAAAAAGGCCAGTACCACGTACGCTCCATCCCGTGGCCAAAAATAACTATAGGTATCACGCCCACTCTGAAGTATTGACGAGTCACCCGAAGCCAAGAGTGCCCCTCGGTTGTCAGTATGCGTACGCATCACAAACAATGAGCGTTCGTACAAGGCAACCAGCGCTTCATCCACTCCACACGATTCAAAATCCTTACGCTTGACCCACGCATGCCAAAAATCATTGGTGGTGCGTCGCAAATGTTCGGGGCCTCGGGTCAAGATATCCCGATGATATTTTTCGGCCATGCGATACGTGCGCGCCGCCGCAATCCAGTAGGAGACCGTACGCATATCCTTGGCGGGAATAAATAACGGCACACTAATCACCGAATCAACACTCCCGTGTTCGATTGGGCTTTTTGATAAAACCCCGTCCTCGGCATCGCGCCACGTACCCTCTTTGCCTTCAATGCCCAAGAGACCGACTCCATAATCATCAAAATATGCCTCGTTACTACGAGCCGAAATCAAAAATACACGCCGACCTTTGTAGTGAATAATCGCATGTAATTCGGGTGAATAGTATCCCGTGTCACCATGACGAGACTCGCTAATATGAAACTGTTGATTAAAAAATATTCGAACATTCCGGTCGTGATCAGCGAGATTGTGCACCTCGATGTGTCGCACATAGATATCATGCTCATTATAGACAATATCTGAAAAACGCAATTCGAGTGCGATGCCCTCATGTCGTGCCACCACTCGACCAACGAGGGTGTTGGGTTCGTATTCAATCGTCAATGCAAATTCTCCGGATGAAAACCAATGTAATGCACCATCAACAAACACGCCGATGCGATGCATCAGCTGTTCGCCCACATGGTTTTCGAGACCAACGCGGGGAAAATACAAGTCACGCACTTGTCCCCACTCGTCATAGCAGACGAGCATATTGCCGTTCCCGAGTACCAGTGATCGTGCCATATCTCTTGTGTGGTACGGAACGTTAGGCGGGACACGTACAGACAATGACGCGCGCTGCTCCTGCTTTGGTATGCGCCTTTGCAATACGTACCGCCATCGTCTGATCGCCGAGACAGTCACGCACCCACGCAGCAAAGTCATTACCTGCCCGTTCGGTGTGGTAGGCAAACTGCTCATCAGTCATGTCGTGGAGCGCTTGCTTAAGTCCCTTCAGTGAGTCAATAACAAGGCCGTTGTTTATCCAAAAGGCCTGTTCTGGGACTACGGTGAGGCACGCGCTACACAATTCTTTCATCACGGGCGATTTTTTTCCCGTTGCTTTTTTTGCAACACGCTTTTTTGGTGTACTCGGCTGTTTTGCGGCAGCGATTTTTTTTGTGGTGGTTTTTGCGAGCATGATACGGTGATTATGAAATAATGCAGTTATGATTTAATTGCGGCGACGATTCCACGCGCTTTGTGGGTAATCGAATCCCACAAAGCGCGTTTTTGTTTTGGGACTTTAGTTAAACGAAGTCGCATATCTCCCAACACATTCATATACGCAATAAACGCCTCGTACGGCGACTCATACGGATTAAAATACGCGTGCACATCACCATCTTGGAACCATTTGGTGCACATGTAGTAAAAATGGTCAGACGTCGAGAGACGACGCCAATCGGTGAGGAGGTCAGGGTCACCCGATCGTTTTACCTCTGCCTCAAGGTCAAAAAAGGCGCGTAATGCATCGTGCTGGATTGGATTACTCATCCATGCACTCAAATCCCGCTCAACATCTGCCCACGAAACATAGTGTGGTGCATCAATTTCTCCCACGGGTGCATGTCGAGTTAAGGCCTCGGTGGGGGTGACAAATGAATTGTCGGGATGCGCCAAAATCTGCTCAGGCATTGCACGCAAAAAATCAAAAATACCGGTATCTTCCCACTGATGCTCACCGAATGTCTCATAATCCATGAATAGGTTGATCACATGCCCATCACCATTGTGTGCATTAATCCACTGGGCAAATTTTGGTGCGGTCAAAGGCCACTCCTCCCAATCTTTGTTGGAAAAACGAAAGGCGATGTCGTCAGATAACTTGTAGTGCTTCAGGAGAAGCTTAAAACCTGGATCATCTTTTGCATGGTACACAAAGGTAGGTTTGCGCCACTCAAGCATATGGTCTGCCCCTTCGGCCAACATACCGAGGTACCCCATATCGGACACCATGGCCGCAATGTCATTCCGATAGATGAGCTCCGTATTGCGGAATACGTAGGGCGTTACGCCAAAGAGGGTTCGCACCTTATCGGCATGCATACGCACCTGTTCGCGAAACTCGTCCGGTGAACGCAAAAACGACAATGAGTGGTAATACGTTTCCCCGAGAATTTCAACCCGTCCCGTCGCCACCAGTCGCTTAAACGACTCGATTACTTCGGGTGCGTACTCTTCGAATTGCTCCAACGCAACACCTGAAAGCGAGAACGAGGCTTTGAATTCGGGATGTTTGGTGAGGTTGTCCAAAAGGGCGTCATTGGCAGGGAGATAACATTTGTCAGCCACCTTGCGCATAATACGTCCGTTGTTGGTATCATGATCACCGTCCGCATTAAAATACTCATGATCGTTTCCAATATCAAAAAAACGATACCGCTTGATACGTCGGGGCTGATGGACTTGAAAATATAAACAAACAGAACTCATACGCGAGAAAGAACCTTAACCAGCTTGGTATATATCATCATACACCGCGACGCTACTTTTCTCCAAACTTGATACCGCGCATCTCTATTCCCTTCGTTCGAGAGTGTTTCTCGTAATGCCGGATGATCAAGCACGGCAATAATTTTATTGGTCATTTCATCCGTATCCCAAAAATCTGTTTTGAGTGCATTACGCACCACCTCTGCCACTCCCGACTGTTTTGAGATAAGTACCGGCGTATTATTCAGGAGTGCTTCGAGGGGCACAATCCCAAATGGCTCAGACACCGACGGCATCACCACCAAATCCGCACACCGATACAATCGCGCAAGCTCTTTTTCACGTAAAAATCCCGTAAAGAGCACTTGGTCACTGATATTGAGTCGCGCCGCCTCATCAATAATGTGTTTCGCCATATCTCCCGAACCCGACACCACAAAAACGGTATTTGGACGATGAGCGAGTACTTTTTGTGCCGCTTTCAAAAAATAATCGGGGCCCTTCTGGAGGGTGAGTCGCCCGACAAACAACACCACTCCCCATCCCACTTCTTTGAGTCGCTTCAGCTCCCCTTCGACCGCACTCGCCACGGCGCTATCGTCCGCGTCGATGCCGTTATGCACCACTTCAATCTTGTCAGGATCGACCTGATAGCGGTCAATCAGTATCTTTCGGGTATATGCAGACACCGCAACGACCTTGTCCGCCTCAT
Source organism: Parcubacteria group bacterium (assembly GCA_021731325.1). Classification (GTDB taxonomy): domain Bacteria; phylum Patescibacteriota; class Minisyncoccia; order Phycocordibacterales; family UBA12088; genus UBA12088. The sequence goes on along the minus strand of JAKFXP010000079.1, from coordinate 1,772 downwards.
GCATACCTCTTCGCTCAATGTCATAGATACCCTGATTGACTACCCCAAAGCCTGTACGGTCAAACTCGGTTGCGTGCACATGTACGATGAGCGGCACCCCTAACGTTTCCTTTGCGGCAAGTCCCGCAGGAATAGCGAGCCAGTCGTGCACGTGTATCACATCCCCTCCTTGTTCAAGCGCAACCAAAGGTGCGAGCGCTGCGTACCGCAACACTTCGTCAAACAGACTTGAACCGTATTGTAATTCGGGATATTTGCCCCGCAAAAACCGCAAATCGTCTTCGGTAATATATCCCGACGCATACGTACGGGCCTGCACCTCATCCAAAGGTTGGGAGGAATCCGCAAAAACCATGGTTGCACCCGTCTCTGCTACGGGATACTTACGCGGAAGTACAAAACGCACATCCGCACCTTCAGCAACAAGCGCACGAGTGAGTCCATAGCAGGCTACCCCCAATCCCCCACTATTATGAGGCGGAAACTCCCAACCATACATGAGGACTTTCATTGTAGAAAAGCATACGGGTAACGCCCAGCGTGGTGCGCCCTATACGACTCTATTAGTATACACCTCGACGTCAAAAAAGCGCAGAAAACCTGTGCATAACCCGCTTCTACCCGAGGATTTTCCACTTCCCTCCCGCAAGCAATTCTTCAGCCTTTTTGTATTTCATTTCTCTTGTTTCAGTACCATCGGTGATACGCACCAGTTCATTGCGCCCAACACGTGTTTCGGTCTTTGTGGGTGGTGGCACCGTACCTCCCTCGGTACGTTGACTTGATAATTGTTGGGCTTTTTCGCTCTCCCGCTTCATCCGCTCCTCTTCACGCTCAAATGCGCCAACATTTATTTGGGGTAACAGCTGCACTACTCGTGCCGCAATCTCTTCTTCGAGGGTGCGGAACATCTGCAAACCCTCTTTGCGATACTCAATGAGTGGGTCACGCTGACCATAGGCACGCAAGTTGACCGAACTTCGCAAGTGATCCATCAGTTCAAGGTGTTCAAGCCAAAAATAATCGATGGTCTGGAGCAAGAGTCGACGCAGCACCTCGTACCACTCGTCTTCACCGAGCTGCGCTCGTTTTGTTGCGAGCGTAGCAGGCACCGTATCATCGAGTGTCGCGAGCTCGTCCATAAATTGATCGATACTTGCTCGATCACCGGCGAGATACTTGCGACGACGCTCATAAATCGACTGACGCTGTTGGGTCATGACATCATCGTATGCCAGAATACGTTTTCGAGAGTCAAAGTTGAATCCTTCAATTCTTTTTTGCGCGGTCTCAAGCGCGTTACTGATCATCTTCATTTGAATAGGCTCATCTTCTGCTTCCGTTGCCTTCCCCATAACACTCTTAATAAGGTCATTGTTACCAAAGATACGCATAAGATGATCATCGAGTGAGACGAAGAATTGCGTCTCACCAGCATCACCCTGCCGCCCGGCACGACCACGGAGCTGGTTGTCGATACGACGTGCCTCATGACGCTCGGTACCGAGCACAAAGAGACCCCCGAGCGCTTTTATCTCATCAGCGGCTTCTTTGGTAGTAGGCACTCCCCCGAGCTTGATGTCGACCCCACGCCCTGCCATATTCGTTGCAATCGTCACCGTTTTTTTTCGGCCCGCTTGTGCGATAATTTCTCCCTCCCGTTCGTGGTTCTTTGCATTTAACAATTCATGGGGTACTCCTTCTTTTTTTAGATATTCAGACAATTCTTCGTTCTTTTCAATCGAGACGGTACCAATCAAGACCGGCTGTAC
>JAKFXP010000066.1 GCA_021731325.1 Parcubacteria group bacterium | reverse complement strand
TGTTCGATGTGGGGATCCTGGGTGCAATGAGTGATTTAGATCCCAAAACAATCCTTAATTATGATTATGGGACGTATAAAGGCTATTTTGCTGAGAACTTTGTGATACAACAATTAATGGTGAATAATAATGTTGCCGCCTTGAATGGCGGTGACAGGATCGTCCGTGTCAGGCGCACCCAATTTGTTGTCATACACAATTGCGTTTCCATTATTTTTATCCCAAATCTTCATGCGGAGCCGATCGACCGTACCACCACCGGGGCGGGCTTCATCAATCGCCGTGAGCGTGAAGCCGTAGTTACCAGATTCGTTTATGGTGCCTGTTCCACGGTACTGCGCGCGAGGACCATTAACGACAAGCCAATCATACTGGTCACTTTTGAATTTGAACTCAGTCTCTCCTTGGGGTAGCGATACATGACGTTTGTATTTTGAGACGAATCCAAATTCAACCTTGCCGGTCAGAGATGGATCCAGTACGTATGCCCCAAGTGGGGACTGCATTTTTCCACTTCCTGTTACGAACCCGCCATCAGGATCGTATACTGCAAGAAATATACATTCTCCAACACCACTATTTCCCGTACTATCAACCCCCCATACACACACGTTATGAACCCCTGCGGTAGTATAGGCGGGAAGTGATAGGATTACCGTTTCATTGATTTCATCAAGGGTACCATCGACGGCGCTCATACTTGTCGTCGCACTACCGTCGATCGAAAGGTACACGTAGGCAATTGAGCTACTGCCTACCTCTGTGAGGGTAGCGGTAACGGTAAACGGACTATCAACGGGTAGAGGGTTTTGTACAACAAGGGTATTCGTTGCAGTTGGCCCCTGTACGTCAGTAGAGATAACTAAGGTATCTCCAGGATCGATGGAATAGGTGCTTGATCCTACGGTGAGGTTAATTGTTTCTGGATTACCGGGATCTGCGATGAAGGTGTTCTCATCTTGATCAAAGGAGAGTTGGGTATCTTCAGGTAACGTGCCCTGTATTTCACTTCCGTCAGCAGCGCGAAAGAGTGCTTCTACTTCACCATTTTCAACGCGTGTATGCACTGATGCACAAGTTACGATAATTTCATCGTTCGGTGTCAGATTAAAGGTGGTTGATGGGTCACAGACTGACACGAGAGCAGGAGCGAGACCTCCAGAAGAGTCGATGGTGATATCTATCCCATCTTCAACTAATGGAGCGTCGGTCACATGCACCGTTTGATCATTTGAGAGATTAACGACCCCGTATGAGGTACCTCCCGATATTTCGTCCGCAAACTCGGTACTTGGATAGAATGGGTAGATATCTACTTCGTTAAGAATATGATCGTTGTCAGAGTCGTTGCTCCAGGTGAGATGGGTCATAAATGCGTCGAGGCCTCCGGTTGTTATTTCGCCGGGGAATATACCGTCTGTTCGTCCAACCACAAATGCGTGGTCTAACGCCGCAGAGATACCTTGCAGAGTATCGGATCCGTCGGTGCCAAATTGATGTACCCAGGCTGTGGTGCCGTCGGGATTAAATGCTTGTACAAATGCGTCAGTTGCTCCCGTACTCGTCGCACCTTGAAATGTTCCCACGGTGTTACCTGCAACCAGCAGTAATCCTGTGTCACTGCTGGTGGCATACGTAGATACTGCATTCGCCTTATCAGCTGCATTCGTACCAAATTGCCGTTGCCAGACAGGTGTACCAAGAGTGTCGTATTTGAGAAGAAATGCATCGTCGGATCCAAGTTCGCTGGTATCTTCGAGCGAACCGACTATTCCCCCCGAAATATAGATACTGCTACCTACCAGAGAAATACCTGTTGGCTCAATACCAAAGGTTATATTTGCATCAATACCGTAGTGCTCCGTCCACATAACGTGACCCTCTTCGTCGAATGAGCTCAGGAAGCCGCCTGGTTCCATGTATCCAATGGCAAATATACCACTCGTATTTCCGGTAAGGGCAGTAAGTTCATCGTCAGCAGCCGTACCGTATTGCGTGGTTGTCGCATAGGTGCCAGACTCGTCAAACTTGGTGAGAAAAATATCGCTCCCACCCTGATTTGTTTGACCATCAAAGGTACCATTTGTGGTACCACCTACGTAAATACCCGCATACGGACCGCTCTCAATAGAGAGGATACCGGCTCCCACATCATTTCCTGCGGTACCAAATTGATGATTCCAAAGTAACGTACCGTCTAGGGTGTATGCTCGTATAAATGCATCAGTCGCACCCATGGACACTTCACCAGGCAACGTGCCGTCTACCAGACCAGTGATGTATACCGCACCGTTGCTTACGGTGACTGCGTAGGAGGTATCAACACCCACCGTACCAAGTTGATGAGTCCAGACTACTTCACCTGCGTGGGAGTATTTGCGGATAAATATGTCGCGAGCACCACTTCCTGTTTCGTCAGGGAGTGTGCCATCGACCGCGCCTACCATATAGGCGGCGCCATCTGAATCAACAGCAAGTGCTGCGTCAAGGGCAGAGCTTCCAGACGTTGCCCCAAACTGGTGCGTCCAGTAGTGCTGGGGAGCGGTCTCAGCATAGACCGTTGCCGCAGCAAACCCTAAGGTGAGTAGAAGTAAGATGACACCTCTACTGGTCTGCGAAAGATGATAACGTTGGTGATACATATGCATGTAGCTACTTAGGTGTATAAAAGCCACACTGAACCCCTCCTAGGAATTCAGTGTTGTGCGCACTCAGCGCAGATGTGTGAGTGATGGGTATTATGGGTAAATGTTAGCTAGTAGTGTAGGGGAAACACACTAGTAGTATCTGTGTACTGTGGGGTGGGAGGCAACGGAGCGCAGGCGAAGCTTGGTGGATAACTAGAATTACTTGTACAAGAGAAAGGGTACAATACATATCTAGGGTGTTCACATTCTAGATATGTATGTTTCGATCGCTTACAAAGACCATTGCGGTTATTGTGAGTTCAACAATACTAGCCACACTCACGGTGAACGCTATTGATATGCGAGGGTATATGCCGGATACGTTGCTCGCACTCTTGTTCGGTGTACGAGCGTCAGAAGAAGATGTGATGAGTAGGTGTCCTGAGCACATGGCATTGGTGACGCAAGCGCTTACGCCGTTCTGTGTCGACCTCTATGAGGCTTCGGCTGGAGAGGGGTGTCCATTTTTAGAACCGCACACGAGCGGAGAAACAGCACTTAATATTGCGGATCCTGATTGTGTTGCCCGTACCGTACCCCACGCAGTGCCCTGGCGACACCTCACACAACTTGAATCGCAGCAGGCGTGTTCGCGAGCGGGGAAACGTCTCTTGCATCCTGATGAGTGGTACAAAGCGGCGCTCGGAACTCCTGATCCCCTCACCGGATTCACTGACGATGGATGCAATGTAGCGCGTAACCGTGCCGATGGGGTGGATGAAACAGGTGGTGGTATGCGCTGTGTGTCAGATGCAGGTGCATACGATATGGTTGGCAATGTGTGGGAGTGGGTAGAGGGAACGGTCGACCAGGGAGTATATGACACCCACCGTATGCCGCCGAGTGGATACGTACTCGAAGCAGATTTGCTCGGTATCGCGTACACAACGGGGAGTGCACAGGATGAGCGATTTGGGGGCGATCGATTTTGGTTGGATACAAGCATCTTGGCGGGACTCATGCGCGGGGGGTACTACGACAATGCAAACCAAGCGGGTCTTTTTGCAACGTATGCAGCAAGCCCCCCTACGTTTACCGGAGACGCAGTTGGTTTTCGGTGTGGGGTAACCCCTCCTTCTGGAGAATAACGAATATATAACATTACAGTACTGTGAGGCGGTTACCCTACTATTTATTTTTTGTTGTAGCGTGCGCAGGCTCCTGGTGGGGGGTAGTCAATGCAACCGTGTATCTCACGCGCATTTCTGATCTTCTCACCAAAAGTGCGCCGGGCACCACCACCAACCAAACGATTATCTTTACCCTCAATCAAGCGGTTCCCGCCAATGGAGCAATTGAGATATTGTTTGATACGGGTGGTTTTTCGATACCGTCAGCACTTAATTTTTCTGATGTGGATGTGGGGTTTTCTGCGGTGGCGGGAGGCCCATACACCCAGCGACCCCTCTCTTCGGTACAATCGGCAGGTACGGACGATATCACCGTCACGAGTGGTACGGCAGGTAAGATACGCATCGATCTTAATACTACTTCAGGTATTCCTGCGGGGAATGAGGTGCAGGTAAAGATAGGTACCAATGCAGCGTTTGGGGCAGTTGGTGATCAGCAAGTTACGTTACCGACCGCGACTACTTCGCACCCCGTTACGATATATACGTACAATACGAGTGACGCGGAGCTCGACTACGGGCGCACGATGATTGTGGTTATTAATCCGGTCACGGCGGGGCCGGTGGACACTACGGATACGATACCCCCCACCATTACCTTTGCGGAACCAACGGGCATTTTGCAATACGGTACCCGTGGCGTGCAGCTTTTCATAAAAACCGATGAGATCGCCACGTGTAAGTATGCAACATCGAGTATGGCGTACTCGGCGATGCCGTACGCGTTTGCAGGCACCTCAACTGGATTGGTGGCGTGGCACTTTGCACAGGAGACAGGACTCACGGATGATACCACATACACCTATTTTATCCGGTGCCAGGATTTTCGCTTCAATGAAATTGATCCCGATTATGAGCTCGAATTTACGATTGGTATTCCACCCGGGAGTGCGAGTTCAACAGCAACCACAACCGGTACCGGAGGAACGGGTACGGGATCGTCAACCGCGAGCTCGACCTGCATCGGTACTGGTTGTGTGGGTACGGGGACGGGAAGTGGAGGGGGGCCTTCGGGAAGTGGAAGCGGTAACGGCGTAAATGGTGGTGATGGGTCGGGAAGTGGAGGGGGAGGAAGTGGAGATTCAAGTGCCGGTACCAAATTACCACAGGCAGATGTGCGTATTGATGGGTGGGCGTACCCAGGATCGAGTGTGTCGTTTCTTCGTGACGGAGCGCTCGTTACCACAAAAAGCGCTGGTGGGGGGGGTGAATTTAGCAATCTTACCGAAGGACTTGATCGTGGGTCGTATAGTTTTGTACTCTATGCCGTCGACCCAAAAGGAGTGCGGAGTGCATCCTTTGCAACGACGTTGTGGCTACAGGCCAGTACATTAAACGTACTCTCAAATATCATGCTACCTCCTACGGTGGCGGTAGCAGAAAACTCTATTAACCCAGGATCACCTCTTTCGGTATCAGGGTACACTGCGCCAAACGCACAGATTACGACCTGGTTGCGTCCAAAGCTCGCCCAGGTATCAGTGGGGGATGTGGTATCGACCACCACTGCCGCTGCAAACGGTGCATGGGCACTCAGTATACCAACAACCGGCCTTACTCAGGGCACCTACGAGCTCGTGGCGCAGGGTAAGATGCAAGGAGGTCTGGTAGAGAGTGACAAGAGTGCACGCAAGACCATTGGACTTGGGGTAACGGTGTCGGATGATACGTGTCTGAGTATTGGAGATCTTAACTGTGACAACGTAGTCAACTTGGTCGACTTTTCTATATTGCTTTTTAATTGGAACACGACCAATGCCGTTGCGGATATCAACAGCGATGGTACGGTGGCGCTGCCAGACTTTTCTATCATGCTCTATAACTGGACGGGATAGTCGTAGTGTATGTACTCATGCACATACTAGATACGCATACTTCAGTACTCTTATCCACACATCATTCACTCGCGCATTACCCGCATCACACACAAGTAGTGCTATACTTCTCAGTACAAACGCTCTTGCACAGAATTGGGTGCATTGACCTCACGCGCGTTCTTTAAGAGTAGTTCATTATTCGTATGGGTACATTCATGGAAAAACTAAAAGGGAAAGGACTTGTTGACAAGAACGGAGTTCCCACACAAGGTATGCCTGCACCAATGCACAATGAAGCGCTCCCTGCGCATGCCATACAGCTTCCGGTCGACGTCTTTCAATCTGATGATGAGATTGTGATATATGCGCAGCTTGCGGGTATGGATATGCAGACTCTCGATGTATCTATTTCAGGAGAAAATGATGTCGTGAGTATCCAAGGTTCTGCACTTCGTCCTGAGCGCATGATGTACGAAGCACATGCCGGCCGAAATGGAGAGTTTACCCTTGAAGAATGTCATTGGGGTGACTTTTATCGACAGATTATTCTTCCCGATCAGATTGATCCTGAAAAAGCAGAAGCAAAAACAAAAGATGGGGTGCTTGCGCTCAGACTCCCGCTTGTTGGCCGTGCAGGAAAAGGTCTCAAACTTAATGTGGTACGTGCAGATGACCACGGGGGACAAGGGTAACAGCGCTCGCGCTCTTTGCAGTATGAGCGAGTGTACTCACCAAGACGCCATACCATCCAGCGACACACGTCGAAATGGTTTTTTTGGTACCCAGACAGTATTTGTTGCATGGGTACTTTTATATGTACTGAGCTCATCCGTTGCGCATGCCGCCTCGTACACCTTCTCTCCTAATAGTGGCAGCCATGGTATTGGAGAATCTTTTACGGTTCGCGTTATGGTTGATGCGGCAGGTGCTGCGGTGAATACGGGCGATGGTACCATTACGTATGATACTGCAAAGCTGACGGCCGTTTCAATCTCCAAAGATGGTTCACCGTTTAATCTGTGGGTCACGGAACCAAGTATTAATGCGAGCGCCGGTACCATCTCATTTGCCGGCGGGGGCACGGCAGCGATTTCTGGATCGAAGGCGGTTATGACCATTACCTTTAAAGGTAAAGCTGAAGGGGATGCGTCGGTGAAAATGTCGAAAGGCACCTTACTTGCAGGCGCTGGTCAAAACGCACTCACGGGCGCATTGCCTGCAGCAGCGCTTACCATTACTGCCGCCGCGGCAAAGCCTACTCCGCCGCCGAGCAGCGAACCACCACCAACAAAAAAACCCGAACGGGTAGTAAATATTCCGACCCCCGAAGCGCCGGTGGTAAAAAGTGCCACCCACCCTGATCAATCGGTGTGGTACAAAGAACGTACCGCTAAGTTTACGTGGGATATACCGTACGGGGTGACGTCACTCAAGGTTGGTTTTGATGAAAAACAAGAGGGAGAAGCAACTGAAATACACGAGCCGCCAATCAGCGATTTTACCAAAAGTGATATCGTGGATGGAGTATATCACTTCCATATTCAATACATGAATCGTGGAGGCTGGGGAAGTTCTACCACGTACAAGATAAGTATCGATGGCACGCCTCCTGAAGAGTTCTCCGCCTCTGCAACCGGAGGCGATTTGACCGCGCAGGTGCGTTTTGAGACCCGTGACACGCTCTCCGGTATTGCGCTGTATCGAATCGGCGTTGATGATGGACGAACCCGTGACGTGCAGCCGAATGAGCTGGTGTCGGGAGGATATACGATTACCAACATGGACCCAGGTGACCACACGATTACGGTGGTTGCCGTTGATCAGGCGGGTAATGAACGAGAAGCAAAAGCACCGGTCACCGTAACGGGCACCAAGCCCGTTGACCCCACCACGCAACCCATTGAGACGTCAGGGTTCGGCCCCATTTATTGGGTATCGCTACTCTTTATGGCTGCGCTTGCGATTGTGATTACGATGCTTATCAAAGAGCGACGAGCGTTCCATGAAGAAAAGGATCATATTAAACGTGAAGCGATGGAAGCGGGAGATAAACTCATCAATATCTTTGGCGTCTTGCGTGATGAGATTGAAGAAAAAGTACTTGAGCTTTCCCATAAACCCAATATGACCGATAATGAGCGTAATATTCTCGAAGCCTTAAAAGACGCACTCGATATATCCGAAGAGCTTATCGACAAAGAAATCGAAGATGTCCGTAAGTTGCTCAAATAGTACTCTTGCAACACGGTATAACTCATTGTCCTATTTGTACCCTCTCATTGAGGCGAGACTACGAACGCGCTGTACCTTGCATACAGCGCGTTCTATGGTTGTCGATAGGGAGGGAGGTATGAATCTAAAAAATATGCGGGAGTGACGCTTCTGTGCACCCACAGCA
>JAKFXP010000076.1 GCA_021731325.1 Parcubacteria group bacterium | reverse complement strand
GTTATGAAGTACGAAAATGTTGACGTTGTTGCGAGGATTTGTCACGATGTTCATTGTAGTTTTGAGACAGCGCAAGGTATCTTTGAAGACCTAAAAAAGTTTCTTTGGCTTGCAGCGCAAAACTCCTTACACGACATGATTCCAACTCCTATTATTGACGAAGGTTGGCACTGCTTTATCTTATTTACTCAAGATTATACTGACTTTTGTCAAAAATACTTTGGTACATTTATTCATCATACTGCGCACCATGTAGGAGAACCAAGGTCACACCGTACCGAATTACTCTCTAGCATTGATGCCATGATGCGACATTTTGGTGACATACCCTCACCTAATTGGCACTACGTACCAGTCGAAAATATCGCACAAGCAGCATAAAAAGCAGTAACGTCTTTTACACTACGTCTTAGGTTGAGGTCTGAGACGTAGTTATTTTTTAATCAACATAGTACTATATAGCACAATGAATACTGATAGATGGGCACAATACTACACAGCAACAGCTGGACGGGCTCCGAGAAAATTGCTACTAGAAGCATTGGCATACACACAAAAACACGGACTCGCGCTTGATGTAGGCGCAGGTGACCTTACGGACAGCGTCCATTTGTTAGGTCTTGGCTTTAGGGTGCAAGCAATCGACAACGCTCCTGCGTCACAAACACTCTCCCGCACCATTCGCGACGATTCTTTTACATTTGAATCTACCGACCTCGAGCACCTTACTCTTCCAGTAGCCACATTTGATTTAATCTCAGCTCAATTTACACTCCCTTTTTGTAAGCCAGAGAACTTTACACAGATGCTCAACATCATACTCACCTCACTCAAACCTGGTGGTATCATAACAGGACAGTTTTTTGGTACACATGATGCATGGAATGTGCCAGACTCCACAATGACTTTTCACACAAAAGAGGAGGTGCAAGAATTATTTGCCACCATGACGCTTATTAAGCTGTTTGAAGAAGAGCGAGATGCGCCAACTGCAAGTGGTACCTTGAAACACTGGCATGTATTTGAGGTGATAGCAAAAAAATAATATACCCTCCTCGGGTGTATTGGGTACCTTGTCTATGATGTCGTGCGACGACGTAATCGATCTTCCCACAATAAGTAACGAGGGGGGTCTCAACTAGGTGCTTCGCTCCCTGTCTGATTCAGCGTCGTACTCTTAACAATCTCAATTGCCCACGCTACACCATCTTGTATACTAATGCGTAATGAAATATGTTGTGTACGTCTCTGACACAGCGATTTTAAACCAATCGAAAAGTGAGGTTGTAAAACGTATACAACACTACCTTCGTATCACTCCATACTGTGCTTGCAAATTACTTAAAGGTCGCAAGGTTACTTTGGAACGATACCTGGAGGCAAATACACCGAGAAAAGATGCAACAAAAAGGTTGCGGACGTTCTTCGTCGCTATTGATATCATCAAACGCTCTCACTCGGGAACACAGAGAATGCACAATAAACTTCGCGAATACGAGATCGTTGGATATGACAGTACTGGTGTGGAGGTACGTGTCCATATCCGCGAAGAAATAGAGCGTGGGGATAGAATCCTGTACCTCATTTCCAGTTTTTCTAGTGCAAAAAGAGAAAACCCCCTCCCATAACATTCTGGGAGCGGGTTTTCAGATTCTGTTCTAGGATTCAGGAGATTTACCAGACATTCCTTACGGAACCGAACCTGTACCCTATACTGAGATGTACCTATATCATACTGCTAGGATGATATGTGTCAAGGGTGTGCATAGCAGAACTGATCCAGTCGCGAACTCCCCTGCGGAGTATGAGTATCTAGTATGTGTATACGCTCGCCCCTCATTCTCATACTAGATACTCATACTTCATCCCTTCGGCACCACGCTCGTTGGATGTATCGGGTACCTCGGATACGACTTCGTCCGTCGTCGTCGCCCCCTCCCCCTTGATTAAATATTAAGGAGGTCGGACCTCCTTAATATCCTCGCTCCTCGTGTGTAATTTGAAAAACCACTCCCCTGGGGTATACTACATATATCACGACGAGAAAGGGGACCGAACGGTTAACTACCTAAGGCCCCTTTTTCATTTAGAAAGTTCGGATGCGTAACTTTCAACTCGTTACTCAGTACTTATCACTTTGCGTGCTCGCTACTCGTTTTTACTTGGGATGCGCGATAATGTCGATGAGTATGATGGTATCACCCTCGAACGTAAAATAGAAACGCCACTGTCTATTTACTCTGCCTTGCCAGACACCGGCACTCTCGTCATACTTTTTCGCGTGCACGGAGGGATGTCGTAACGACTCACGGAGAAATCCGATCTGCTTGGCAAAATCTTTCTGTACACGCGGGGTGGCGCTTGCAAACGACTTTTTGAACCGATCAGTGTAGGCAACAAATGTCATCGTGTGAGCGACTTCATGAGCGCATCGACAGAGGAGAACTTCTTGGATACCCGCCCTGCCCGCACATCACGCAGTCCTTCCGCAATACGACGATCGACAAATTCCTGCGGTGTGAGCACGAGCGCGTCTTCTTTGATGCGCACATCAAGATAGTCTCCCGGGGAGAGCTTGAGTGTATCGAAAAGCGCCTTTGGTATTGCAAGCTGTCTATTTGTTCCTACCTTTACACGCATATGTGTACCCGGCACCCTGCCTGCTACTCTGCTATTGATTACTGTTTTCATATATTCATATTATATGATTATACTGCGCGTGTCAATTGTATTAGGAAAAGGGAATCGGCGATACGTACAGTTTGTTGTGAGCATCGTTGACGAGATGTGTTGCTATGTTTACGTCCGTCCCCTTTTCTTCTGTTTTAATGACCTTTGTGAATCCCTGCCCATCAGCATTTTTCATCATGACGGGGTGTGTCAAAAAGTTTCCTTCGAAAATTTCGAGATGTGGGATTGTGCGGAGAGCCCGTAGATAGATTTGTTGTCTATTCGGCTTATCTACATCGGCGTCATTTGCACGAACCTTCACTGGGGCTGTAAAGTACTTTATTTTTGCAATGGTATCCTTGGGAAATAGAAATTCTCCTAATCTTGAAACATCGAGCCATTTGTAAGGAGAATTCTTGAGTGAACCGTAGTAGACGTTGAATCCATCAATGTACACAACAATACGCATACTTTTTATAGTATAAAAGAAATGCAGAAACCGCAACACAAGGGTTGCGGTTTCGCGTCCTGCCACCGAGGCGACAGGAGGTATGCGCCTATACTACACCTACCGTCGGAATGGGTCAAGCACCTGTGGGAAACGGGGGTACGTACAGTGTATTGACGTTTCGTGTATCGTAATCACTTCCCCGTTCGTACGGGTATGAGTATCTAGTATGAGGATGAGTGGCGAGCGTATACTCATACTAGATACTCATACTTCATCCCTTCGGCACCACGCTCGTCGGGTGTATCGGGTATCTCGGATACGACACTGTGCGACGAAGGAAGTTAAAAGTTCGTAACGTTCATCAAGTAGAAAGTTCGGATGCGTAACGTTCGACTTTACGAACTTTATAAACTTTCAGACTTCGTCTATCGTCACAACTGTTGCGCTCTCCGCTACTAGGAACGAGGGACTCGCTCGCACACTTGACAAGTAGTAACGCCTTGCGTTACTATATCTCTACGAGCATGATTCGTTCATTCAGCACAGAAGAAACTGAGCAGCTGTTTTTGCGGGAGCGCGTGCGTATGTTTCCGCCCACATTGCACCGCATCGCACTGCGAAAACTTCTCATGCTCGATGCTGCTACGACACCCGAAGATCTGCGCGTGCCACCAGGTAACCGATTGGAGCGTCTTGTAGGTGATCGACAAGGGATGTACAGCATACGCATCAATGAACAATGGCGCATATGTTTTACGTTCCGTGATGGCAACGCGTATGATGTCGAGATTGTGGACTATCATTAACTATTTTTAACCTATGACCAAAGTAATTACACCCATCCACCCTGGCGAGATACTCTATGAGGAATTCCTCAAACCTCTTGGGGTGAGCCAATACCGGCTTGCAAAAGACATAGTGGTGTCGGCGCGACGTATCAATGAGATTGTACATGGTACCCGGTCTATTACCGCTGACACGGCGCTACGGCTTGCACGATACTTTGGCACCACACCACAGTTTTGGCTCAACCTACAGACACGTTTCGATCTAGAAACCGAGACTGCAAAAAACGGCAAGCGCATCCTTTTGATGATACCAACGTTTGCGGTGTGATTGTAAGTGGGAATTAGGGAGACAATTGATTGACCTAGGAGAAAGGGCGAAAGGGGACAGTCACCATATAATTTGCGGACGAGTTCTACTCACTCCCCTACGGAGTATGAGTATCTAGTATGAGAATGAGTGGCGAGCGTATACTCATACTCCATCATCTCCGGTTTATCCCTGCGTTTTGCAAAAACGCTTGGGACACTACCCTCCTCGGCTGTACTGGGTACTTGGTCTATGACTTTGTACGACGACGCAAAACCATCTCTTAGAAATGTATGTCTTCCAGAGCAACAGCCACTTCTTTACTACCACTCCTTGAAATCACCTCTTGAAACTCCACTCGATTTGATAATTGAGAGTAATGTACCTTTTGGTAGGTCTTTAGTATGGTACGGCAACGTCACACGCTTTTGAGAACGTGGGTTGTATAGTATATAGTGACTACCTGTCGTATGATCTATGTCAAAACCATTACCTTGGAGGATGCTGAGCACTTTTTTTGAAGTCAGTACAGGTAGCTTAGGCATGTTTCATCTTCAAATCTCTGGGGAGAGAAACGAGACTCACATAGTTTTCTTCGTCTGACGGGATTGGTTCGTGGTGTTTTTTTAGTGAGGCTACATACCCCTCAATCGCATCAATAATCATTGATTTTGCTTCGGTAATATCTTTTCCATAACTCACACACCCAGGCAGTGAAGGTACGTGGGCGGTAAAACCACCTTCCGGCTCAGGGGTAAAAATAACGTTGTACTGTAGAACCTTGTCTTCCATACTCGCAATAGTACCCTACGTACCACACAATTTCAATGCGGACAGTATGCAGGAGACAAGAGCACTTGTTCATCTAGAATAAACTCTTGCATGGCGACGCAAACTACATTGTTATAGTATCCGCCGTACCAGCTTCCAACCCCTTCGGATCTTTCACTGTGCTTTATCGCCGCTTGCGAGGGCGATTGTTCAGCCACTCCTACATACTATCCACTACTTTTTTGACGGTGAGAGGGCATCATTCTTTCACCCCACCAATAAGCTCGTACACACCGAGGGTGACCGATATAGGTAGTAGTTGATGAAAAAACCGCGCTCGATATTCTGAGCGCGGTCTATATTACTTACGGATACGTTATCTCCGTCTTCTTGACATCCTCCGTTTTTGGGACGGCGTGTCGGTATCCGGTTTTGCTATAGCAGCTTCACTTATCTGGTTTTTTTGGTCGCAATCCTTTTCACGATCGCGTACACAGGCCATGAATAACTGATCAAAGCTGTCTTGATTCCCTCGAAAACGAGGCAATTGTCCAGCAGTTGATTTTTGTACCTCAGTCATCGCTGTCGTTCGACAGCTCTGCACAATGTCGGGACAGGTGTCCCGCATTTTCTTTGATACTAATTCGCCTGTTTTGATACTTTCAACAGTGGTCGTCGGTGATTGTGCCAACATCATAGGCACGCAACCGGTCAAACACCCTAGTATCACCAAAACACTCAGACATGTTTTCATACTCTCTCCTCTCTCAACACAGCGTCACGGGATGCGACGCTCTAAGGTATGTTATATAATAAATTATATATTAGTCAAGTACATCCGTATGTGGGTATATAAAAAACCTTCTACATGTAGAAGGTTTGGGAATTGGGAGGCCTGATGGCCCAATGTGCCCGTAGGCTCGAAATGAACTGAATGAACTCTCTATATAGTACTCCTCCACCAAGATATGTCAAACTTTTATGCAGTGGAGAAGTAGTTACGGAACAAGTGTGTCGTTCTGTCAATTTTTGCGCTCCTGTGCTAAGCTTATCTATACATGCCCCACCTATCCGAATACGCCTTTACTCCGCGCGATATCGGCCACGTTGTTGGCTGGTTTTTTCGCCGTATCCGCACTGCTCGGTTTTGGGATTGGGTAGGTATTGCACTCCTTCTTGCGCTTGGCATTGCACTTCGCACCTACACCGAATTGGGGTTGGATGATATCTTTTTTTGGGTGTTTACTGCGTGGATTTTTTATTTTAACCTCGACGCCCGGATTTCGATCGGGTGCGCACTTGCCGGTCTATTCACCATTCCCCTCCTCCTTTTTCTTGCTGAAAAAGGTTTTGCATTTGGTGAGATGGGTGCTGAAGAGGTTGCAGTATGGGTGTACTTTTTTCTAGTGATTGGTGTCGTGAAGCAGGTGATAGATATGATTCGAGATGGTCGAAGCCAACCGAGCGAATCAGACCCTCGCGAGGAGTGGGACGATCTCCATACCCTTCGCCCAAGCAAGCCACACGCATCAGTACCACCCCCTCCGCACGTACTTATTATCCCTGAATTACCTCGTCCACCACTCCACGGCTCACCCACACCCCGCCCAGGTGTACCGATGGTCGGAGATGGGGTGGTGGTGGTGCGTCGAACAATACGGGTTCGTCCTTCACATTAGTCTCGTACGATATGCGCATACACCTTGTTCCCTTGCTTATTTTTATACTTCTTACGACCGCCGTTGTCCTTCCCTGGTTTCTTACCCCGGGATTCATTTTTTTACCTGACTACGTCTGGTCACCACATATCGACCTCGTGGAGTACCGCGCACACGGCACCAGCACCGCTCTTCCTTTTGTGCTTGTGTTTGCCGGCCTGCAAACACTCGTAAGCACCACGCTCATCCAAAAGCTTTTTCTCGCCCTCATACTTTTTTTGATTCCTGTCGGGATGTACTTCCTTGCGATGCGCTATACCACTCGCAGGTACGCCGTCCTCTCAAGTCTGCTGTACCTATGTAACCCCTGGGTTTTTGAGCGTCTTGCAGGAGGACATGTGCACGTACTCTTTGGGTATGCATATCTTCCCTTTGCTGTTTCACTCCTCCATCGTTTTTTGCACACCCCCACGGTTCGGCACTTTGGTGCCTGGGTGCTTTGCTACGCATTCTTTCCGATTATTAGTCTCCATTTTGCATACATCGGCGCCTGGCTTTGTGGCGCATTTGCGCTTACCCATCTCGTCAACACGCACCCACCCCTTGCTCGTATACGTACCCTGCTGCTCTCCAGTGTAGCTGCCCTCGTGCTGGTATTGGTCGCCAATGCGTATTGGTTTGGGACGTTCTTTGGACCTTCAGGTACACTCTCTCGTTTTGGTCAAGCTGATTTTGAGGCGTATGCCACGCTCGCTGACCCAGCGATTGGGGTATGGGCTACCACCCTCTCACTGTACGGGTTTTGGAATCAAAACGTTATACTTCCCCGCGATGTATTTGGCCTGTGGTATATAGCACCCCTCGTTATCGTAGCTCTCAGTGGTATTGGTGCTTGGGTGCTCGTGCGTAAACGAGATACACTCGGCATCACCCTTGTGGTACTGTTTGTACCCATACTTGCCCTCGCCGTCGGCTACGGTAGTCCGTATATGCGACCGGTGATAGATGTTGCGCGTGCACATATCCCTCTCTTTTCTGGTCTACGAGAGACCGCAAAACTCACCGGCATCATTGCATTTTCATACGCATTGTGTGCGCCGCTAGGCCTTGTATATCTTACACGACACCTATCAAACCGATTTCGTACCCCGGAGACTCTTGTACTCATCCTTATAGTGCTGCTTTCTGCAGGCACCATGTTCTGGGGCATGTCGAGGCAGATTCTACCCCACGAATATCCCCGTGAGTGGTACGAAGCTGACGCACTCCTTACCCAAGACCCGACGGTGACACGGGTACTGGTATTACCTTGGGCTGCGTACCTTCCGCTCGATTTTGCCAATGGACTGCCGGTTGCAAATCCCGCACCTGGCTTTTTTTCGGTACCGGTTATGGTGGGTGAGAATACTGACAACGAATATTTGCTCGAATCTGAAAAGAGTGTGCGAAATGAACACCTGTTTCGGCTCGTGCACGAAATCGATCAGCTCGAAGATCAGCGCGCATTTTTAACACAAGAGGGTGTGTCGCACATCGTGCTTTTGAAGACGGGGGATTGGGATCGGTACGAACATATTACCGACTCCCCTATACTACATACGGTGTATGATTCACCTCGTGTGGGAGTGTACAAAGTAGAAGAATAGAACGTCCTATGTCGTTGTGTGAGGAGTGTCATACAACAAAACCCCTTGCGGGGTTTTGTTGTGTCTGAGGTCTTGATTTCTTAGCGATTGTTTCCACGATTACGATCATCGTCATCGTCATCGTCATCGTCATCGTCTCCATTGTGATTGTTGTTGTGACCATTGTTG
>JAKFXP010000078.1 GCA_021731325.1 Parcubacteria group bacterium | reverse complement strand
CCCGCTGTCGGGTGTGTGTGTTAAGCACTAGGACTATACCTAGTGTCAGTTCCGATGTGTCTTTTGGGCACATGTGGACTACCTCCTGGGTATAGTTAGTGAAATATTTCTGGGACAGAGTATAGCGCGTACATGTATATGCGTCAATACCATCTAACGAGCATCTATACCCCGTTTGTGATAAAATATAGCCACTTATAATGATATTTTACTATGGCCGACAAAAAAAAATCTCCTCAAAAAAGCTCTGCTTATGGCGCAGACGCCATCACCGTTCTTGAAGGTCTTGATCCGGTACGCAAACGACCCGGCATGTATATCGGTACCACCGGTCCGGATGGCCTCCACCATCTTATTTGGGAAATTTTTGACAACTCGCGCGATGAAGCGATGGGGGGCTATGCCGATGATATTGAGGTCGCACTCTTACCAAACGATCGTATCCGTGTCGTTGACAACGGTCGTGGTATTCCGGTAGATATTCACAAACAAACAAACGTATCTGCCCTTGAAACCATCATGACGACACTCCACGCCGGAGGTAAATTTGGGGGAGAGGGGTACAAGGTCTCAGGAGGTCTCCATGGAGTAGGAGTGTCGGTGGTAAACGCACTCTCGGTATACGCACGCGCTGAAATTCACCGTGACGGCGGTGTCTACGTACAGGAATACGCGCGCGGTATCAAACAAGCCTCGGTCAAAAAAATTGGTTCGTCATCTTTTACCGGAACCATCATTACCTTTGAACCCGATATTGAGATATTCAAAGAGGGAATTAAGTTTGATTGGAATCGTATCGTCGCTCACCTGCGCCAGCAAGCATATTTGGTCAAAGACATGCGTCTGACCGTCCTCGATTTACGGACAGCCTCTGAAAAAGAAGTAAAAACGGAGAAGCAAGTGTACCTGCGTGACTTGCGCCTCAACACCCCCTCTATGACGTTTTACTTTGAAGGAGGCTTACGTTCACTCATCACCTTTTACAATCAACATCAAAAACCGATTCACAAAAATATTTTTTATTGTGAACGACTGGATATTGACAGCAACGTGGTATCGGTCGAAGTGGCACTCCAATACGTTGACGACATTAGCGCCCGTATTACCGCATTTGCAAACAATACCTACAATGCAGAAGGGGGTACCCATCTCACCGGTTTTAAGACTTCTCTCACCCGCACCCTGAATACCTACGCCCGCAAAGCAAATCTTCTCAAAGAAAGTGAGGACAACCTTACGGGAGACGATGTACTTGAAGGCATTACGGCAGTTGTCTCCGTCAAATTACGCGAGGTACAGTTTGAAGGTCAAACAAAAGCAAAACTGGGCTCGGTAGAAGCACAGAGCGCCGTGCAAACGGTTTTTGGGGAGGCCTTTAGTATGTTCCTCGAAGAGAATCCTGATGATGCCAAGCAGATTATCAATAAATCAGTGCTTGCCCTCAAAGCTCGTAAAGCAGCCAAAGCAGCCAAAGACTCAGTCTTACGCAAAGGGGCATTGGAAGGAATGACCTTGCCCGGCAAACTCGCTGACTGTCAAACCAAAAAAGCCGAAGAATCAGAAGTGTTTATTGTGGAGGGCGACTCGGCAGGGGGTTCGGCAAAGATGGGTCGCGATAGGCGCACCCAAGCTATCCTTCCATTACGCGGAAAAATTCTCAACGTGGAGCGCGCGCGTCTTGATCGTATGCTTGCCAGTGAAGAAATCAAAAATCTCGTGGTGGCGATGGGCACCGCTATCGGCGATGTATTTAATATCGAAAAACTTCGCTACCACAAAATTATCATTGCTACTGATGCCGACGTGGATGGTGCACACATTCGAACTCTTCTTCTCACGCTCTTTTTCCGTCACTTTATGCCTATTATCGAAGGGGGGTATCTCTACATCGCACAACCTCCCCTCTACAAGATTGCCAAGGGAAAAGATATTCGGTATGCGTACGACGATACTGAAAAAGCCGCTGTCTTAAAAGATATGGGTATCACTGAGGCCGACACTGCTCAGATTGAAGAAACGGATGAAAGTCTCCCCGCCGAAGAACCTACCGAAGAAGAAGGTGTCAGCAAAACTCCTCGTGCTACCAAGGTCAACATCCAACGATACAAAGGATTGGGAGAAATGAACCCCGAAGAGCTCTGGGAGACCACGATGAATCCCGCGCACCGGGTCTTAAAGCAGGTGCGTATTGATGATGCGGCAGAAGCACACCGGGTGTTTGAGACCTTAATGGGCACTGATGTCCCCGCTCGAAAATCATTTATTCAATCCAATGCAAAGCTAGCAAACATAGACGTGTAGTACCGATACCATCTCTTTATAGATATACCAATAAACCGGACGTGTTGTCCGGTTTATTGGTATATCTATAACCACAGTACTACGCTTTTTTAATATCAAGGCGTACGGCGTCGGTATTATTTACCGCTTTATCAGCTTTGTTGGTAGGCACCAACTCTATCTTGATGGTACCTGTTTTTGCTTCGAGCACCTCGTCAAATCCAAGGGTGAATTCTATTTCTGCACCTGGAGCAAGAGAAGGTTGCATCGGAGAAACATACCGGTACTCGGGATCACCTTCAATAGGTAGCTCGGCACGAAATGCCCAGGTACCTGATGGAGTACCTCCCCGGTTTGTTACCTTGAATGTTACGGCCGCGGTGGTATCACTCGGTACCGGAGTTATTGAGATGAGTCGATTCTTTCCTGATACCCGTGCCAACACACCGGTCTCAAGAATACTGAGTGAGAGATCCGCAGGGGTGTGCGTCACGATAGGTTTTGTACTAGAGTGGGTAGGTTTGACTACTGCTGGTTTTGAGGTCACCGGTTGGTCAGTGGGGGTTTTTGTGGTGTCTGTTCTTGTGGTGGTGGTGGACATCGTATTCGTTACTGGAGTCGTCGTCGCACGATTTGACAATGCGGTATTTACGATGGTTACCGGCACGGTATCTTTTAATGCACCATTGGTTACCGTGAGCTCCGTGTCAGCAAACCGTCCTTGGTTTGAGGAGAATACCAGAACGGTTTTTGTTTCCTCAAAAGAGAGTGGGGTGGAACACGCAAGGTCTCGAACACCAGTTGCGGTTTGTATTGAGAGTGATACTCCATTGCTACATGCATACGAAAATTGGTAGCTTGTTGGCGTCACCGCTCCCTGGTAGACAAAACGAATTTCAGTCGAAGCGCCCGTGTTGATGGTGCGACTATCTATATCGAGCGTAAGTGTCTCTGCGGATCCAGAACGGAAGAGGGAAGTGATACTTGAAACCGTGGCGCCCATCTTGGTACCTGAATCAGGTGCAATACGGAATCCTTGCACGATAATCCATGCGATGAGGGCAAGTATAGAAACAAGCCCGATAATAGCGAGTACACGCATTATCTTTGAAGCTATCTGTTCACTTTTTGCGAGTTGTTGTTCGTTCATACTAAAATATACCTATGAATAATATGCGGTGTACCTACGGCAGAAGGCTCTCATTAGGCAGGTATAGACATCTACCCCGTGGCACCCATGCGGCACTGACACCCAATGCCAAAATCTGATATGAAGGGTGCTCGACGAACCCCTATACAATTCGCTATTATATATATCATAGATTAAAGATACTGTCAATATCTTGGTAGCGGGTATGATTGACAATTAAGTTTTACTATGGTAGTATATAATCTACCTAACACCCCTCACGTTACTTCTATGAATCATACCTCTACCCATCTTGAGCAAGACGCGTACACGAACAACACTCTTGTTGCTGAGACACAACGACTGATAGACCAACTCCTTGCTTCTGATACTCAGGAGGTACTTCGAATCAACCAGCACCATCTCTCATCGTATGAAGCGGTGGTTATTGATTTGGATACTGACGAAGATCTCTTAGGTGAAGAAGCGCCCATCCTCCGTCTCTATCATCCTCGTACAAAAGATAGTCTCCTCGTACACCTTAATCAGGTTAATCTGTATGCGCTACTAAAGCAGCACACTCTATACCTCTGGTCATGTGGGCACCGGGCGTTCATATATCTCTACCACGCGGCACTCCAGTGTGATGCGTATATCGGCACCTACGTTACGCGCTTGCAGTCATCATCACCACGGTATCCGGTCTCACAATCACCTATACCCATGAGCATCCGTGTTGATGCACACCCTAAAGCACCCTACGTATCAAAACAAGCGCTCGCACCAGCCAATGTACCCTGTTTTCAAGGCCAGGTAGCACTGCACCAGGTAGTACATACCACAGCCCCCTCGCGTCTCACTCGCTCTTGGTCTACGACCCGCTCCACGGTCGTACTCACTGGGTACATCGTGCGTCGAGTCTGCCATATTCTCCGCTACGGACACTCCATTGACACTAAATAGAAAGACTGCTATAATATACACAGATTACGTGTATACGTCTGCAACCGGGATTTGTTACTCATTCCCGTGCACCACCCTCCATCATGACTGACAATCCTATTTCTACAACCTCTCGAGACGTTTTGGTGCAGCGACGTGCGCAGTTTGTACGCACCTTTGTGCTTACCGCCTTCGTGCTCGGCAGTATACTCGTCTTATTTGATGTGGTACCTGAATCAAACGTTCAGTCCACCCTTGAAACTATTTCCAGTTCCAGCACCAACTCAGTGGTTGTGCCTCAAAAAAAAGTTGTTGAGGTCACCACGCCGGTTCGCATCCTGATAGCGACTCGTGCTATTGATACCTCTATTGTTACTCCACAGAGTACTGATATCGCGGTACTCGATCGAGCGCTCTTAACCGGCGCCGTACACTATCCGGGGTCTGCACATGCGGGGGAAAAAGGAAATATGCTCATCTTTGGCCACTCAAGCTATTTGCCCGTCGTAAAAAATAAGTCATACCAGGCATTTAATGATCTTGGAAAAAGCAAAAAGGGTGAGGTGATCGAAGTGTTCTCCTCAACACATCGGTACACATACACGATTCATTCCGTTGCGCTCAAGCGTGCCGAAGATGTCATAGTACCCCTTGATGTGAGCGAGCCAACACTCACGCTCGCAACATGTAACACCTTTGGCGCAAAACAAGAGCGCTGGGTCGTTATTGCCCATCTCACTCAGAAGCAACCGTTGTAAAGCATCACCATTCATTATTACGAAAGTCATTTTATTATTACCATTAGTATGAAACACATGAACGCATCACACTTCAGTACGTCATTGATACGCACCGCAGGAATAAGCGCCCTTTTGGCAATAGGTACTCTTTCGGCATTGTTCTTTATTGAAGGCGTCCCTGCACGCTTTGCAACAAACGAAACACACGCATGGCAGTGTGAAGATATGTCCGTGAGTGCTGCATCTATTACCGCAGGGGAGTCAACCACCCTCACCTGGCACTTTGCAGCGGATGATGACGTGCAGGTGACGATTGACGGTATCGAAGGAGAGAGCTGGAGCGGTGTTTCTGGCAGCACGAATGTCTCCCCCACCACCTCAACAAGCTACACCGCACGTGCCCACAAATATGGTACAGACGATACGTACACCTGTTCGGTGTGGGTTGAAGTACATGAGCCAGAACCAATTGAGGACTGTGATGCAATATCACTTGCGCTCGATGACACGTCGTTTACCTGGTCAGGTGATCCTGAGATGACACACTACGAGGTGACCTACTGTGACGACACTACGACCATTGTTGATGGCTGTTACCTCAGCGATACTCCCATATCCTTTGCGACGCGTATCAAATCGGTCACGGCAACCGGTGGAAGCTGCCGCAAAGAAGCAGCTCAATCATGCCCAAGTATCACTCCTCATACCGCACCCACCTGTACCCTGAACGTTTCTTCGTCCAAGGTGTCTCGTGATAGTCAGGTAACGTTGAGTTGGGACAGTGACGGTGCAACATCCGCCACCATCGACCAGGGTATTGGCGCAATCTCTCTTGATGGTAGCCAGACGGTGAACGTACCCGGGAACACTACCTACACGGGAACATTTACTTCAGACCACGGTGAGAGCGTTACGTGTATAGCATCCGTATCAGTGAACGGGGGCGGTGGCAAGTGCTTGAACTGTAATGACGACAAAAAGCCAAAAGATAAACCTAAGGATGAACCAAAAGATCGTGACACCGACCCATCACCAAAGGTACTTCTTTCGAAGACTATCACCAAGACAGGGAACTACATTAGTCTTGACCAAGTCCCGTATACCGGTTTTGAGGCAGGTCCTTTACTTACCACCTTCTTCTGGCTCGCCGTGCTCGCCGTAAGTGCAGGGTTCGCGTACGTAGTGACCTATATACACCCAATCGCTCTATTGCAGTTTGCATTTAAACGCAACGCTGAAGCAAAATCTGAAATACAGCGTACGCAACATATGTCACACGTGGCTGAGGAAACGCTTGCTGCGATGAGCGCCCTCGACACCGTAGCAGCTGCGCCAATAGTCTCGATGACACTCAGTACACCATCAGAGAGTTCATCTGCGATTGAAGACCGCGCCCATACTGATAATATCCTCCTCTCTCCAGAAGCAACGCGTCTCATCTCGGATCATATTGTACGTACGGGGACGAGTGAACACGAAGTTATTGAACAGATATGTGCACAGGCACGTGATACCTACCCACGAGAAGACGGCTGGATACTCCTTTCTAAGGAACGAGCCCAGACATTGCTTACCCGCTTGGGTGGCACCCCAACACAGGCTGTAGCCACAACGGATGCGACACCTACCCACGTCATGCAGACGAGTCAAGACCGACCGATCCGTAGCACGCCTCCGGTGTTGAGCACGCACAACAGTCAACCGGTGACGACCCCTCTCCACACTCGAGAGCCGGCACCTACTCCTATCGCCAGCACTCCCTCATCAGCTCCCATAGACGGACACGAAGCACATGCACAATTTGTAGGACACTTGGTCGCCGGAGAACAACAGAAGACGTTTGATCTCTTGCGCACGATGACTGGCAAGGGTATTGCTCCCGAGACGTTTATTGCACAGCTCGTACGCATCCTCGATGACATTTACAAGAACCGTCTTGAGGGTAACCACAACCCTGACCCCATCCTTGCGGCAAAAACAGCAACCTGGAGCAATGGTGACTTTGAAAAAGTCCTTGGCATCCTGGTGGAGTGTATTGACTATAGCTATTCGTCAACGCGCATTGGTACCAAAGTAGCTCTTGCAAAAGCATTCGAATATTTCGCTCAGAAAAACAAATAAGTATGTGTGCTCAGGCATACACACAACCCCCGCATCCTTGTGGGGGTTGTGTGTATGCCTATTATGTGGTATTATATACTAGGCAATTGTGCTTTAGAGAGAGGAGATAGTGATGAAAGCGTTCTTTTTATATATAGTTTGTATTCTAGGGATGGTGTACATAGTGTTTGGTATTACGATGACAGACACCTGGTACACGAGTCATTGTGATGTCTACAAACACGACACACAGAAACATGGGGAGTGTCTCACCGCCGAAGCGTCGGGTTGGTAATACACACCCTGTTAAAAAGCCACAGATACATTCTGTGGCTTTTATATATCTACGAGCCTGTGGTACTATACGTCCATATGAAAAACCACCACTACCATACCCCCGCCGTACTCATTGTGCTTGATGGCTGGGGCATACGAGATGAGACTGACCATAACGCCATTCATCAGACACACACCCCTTTTTACGACTCACTCCTTGAGACATATCCCCATTGCCGTATTGATGCCAGCGGTACTGCAGTTGGACTCCCTGAGGGACAAATGGGGAATAGCGAAATTGGACACATGGCAATTGGAGCAGGAGCAAAAATAGATACTGATCTCGTACGTATTGATACGGCCGTACAGGATGGTACCTTTGGAAAAAACACCGTTTTCAAAACACTTTTTTCACACGTGATTGCACATCACTCAACTCTCCATGTTGCAGGTTTGCTCTCTCCCGGTGGTATTCATAGTCACAGCGCACATCTGCAAGCATTTGTCCGTGCCGCAAAAGATGCCGGGGTAGCAACACTGGCCCTGCATCTTTTTCTTGATGGACGCGATACTCCCCCCCAAAGCGCCCTTCAGTACATACAAGAACTCGAAGACGTTTTGATTTCAACGGGGATAGGGCGCATTGCAACCATGACGGGTCGCTTTTACGCTATGGATCGAGATAATAATTGGGATCGCATACAGCGAGCAACAGATGCGATTTTCTTTGGAAAAAGTGACGTGGTGTCACCTACTCCTGCGGCCACCCTCATCCACACACTACACGAGCAAGGGGGCTTTGACGAGCATGTGACTCCTATCGTATGTACGGATTCGAATGGCGAAGCTGCGACGGTACGCGAACATGATGCGTTTTTCTTTTTTAACTTCCGTGCCGACCGTGCGCGTCTATTTACCAAAAAACTATTGGAGCACGTCGAACACAAGGACGTCTGTGTCGCTACGATGACCGAATACGACCACTCCTTTGCAACCCTCGTCGCC
>JAKFXP010000102.1 GCA_021731325.1 Parcubacteria group bacterium | reverse complement strand
ATACTGCTCTGCAATACAAACGCCCGTACTCAAGGGCATTTATAGCAAAGCACCCATATACAATATGGGTGTTTTGTAGTGCGGTACCTGTATCCGCACCCCTCTGTTAACTCCCCGGAGTTGGTGTCCCAAGGACTACCCAATCCCCCACAGTATCCGTATCGGTTGTCACCGGTACCCGAGCAATTGAGCTCCCTGCTGGTGCAGTGATACCCGATGGAGTAAACGCACTCGTATTTCCTTCCCAACTCACCGCATCTTGTTCCACATTTGAAGGATTAAGTAGTCGAACGACATCACCCCCATCAGCGAGTCCATTACCAATACCTCCGTTACTGTTTAGGTTGATGACGAGTGCAGCGGGAGCAAAGCTCCAAAAACCAGCAGTGGTTGAAGTGGAGACGAGTATGGCATACCCGCCCGCAGGTACCACGAAGGGCGAACTGGTTGCAATCGTATCCGTCGCTACCCCGTCCTTCACCTTCCATCCTGCAAGATCTACAGACGCATTGGTACCATTGTAAATCTCGACCCACTCATTATCCCCCTCTGATCCATGGGTAGCATCAAGGTCGTACACTACTTCACTCACTACCACCTTTCCAAGTACCGGCACAGGTACGGGTGTCACCCCTACCTGCACGGTATCCGTGGTAGTCGCACCTCCATTCCCACACGTGAGAGTATAGGTCGTGGTTGCGGCAACCGTCACCACTGCACTATCGCTGAGACCCTTGGTACCCGTCCAGTCACCTGCGCCCGATGCACTACAAGTGGTGGCGTTTGTGGTTGTCCAGGACAACGTACTCGTACCCCCTGCACTCACACTCGTTGGTTGTGCAGCGAGATCAACAGTTGGTACGGTGGGTGGCGTCACAACAGGTACCACAACCCCCACTACCACCGAATCAGTCGAGGTAGCACTTGCATTAGAGCAAGTGAGTTCATACGTCGTTGTTGCGGTTGGTGACACCACCTCAGACCCCGTCGTTGCTCGGGCACCTAACCACCCGTTACCTGCCACACAACTTGTCGCATTGACGCTCGTCCAATTGAGGGTTGTCGAGGCACCTTGGGTAAGGGTTGAACTTGCCACTACCAAGTCAACCGTTGGTACTACCGGAGGGGGAGGTGTTGGTGTGTTCGTTACCCCGACGACAACACTTTTGGTTGTTGTTCCCCCTCCTCCATTGCAGGCAAGGGTATACGTCGTAGTGGCGCTTGGTGCCACTCCCTGGGTACCACTGAGCCCTTTTGCACCCGTCCAACCGACCGATGCAACACAAGCGGTGGCATTAGTTGATGACCACGCAAGCGTTGAGGTCGCTCCCAGCGTCACCGTGGTTGGTGTCGCCGTGAAAGTAAGCGTTGGTGCCGTAGGCGGCATCACGTCTCCACAAAATGCAGGTAATGTGAGGTCGATGTGATATTTTTTTTCAATATATTTCAGGTGCGTACATAAACCTGCACGCTGTTTTGCTAAACGCTTTTCGATTTGGATGCGTATTTTTTCTAAGTGCTTATACTCTCTATCTTCATCCTGTTGATAATCCCTTGTTTCTTTCACTACATATTTTTCCCAATCTGCAACACTCCGACCCCGGTCAGAATGTTCATTCGTTGCGAACGCTATGCCTGATGGAGCCATACACCCCAAGACAAAAAAGGCGAACACAATAACCCCCAGCTTGTTGTTCATACCTAAATGAGATTAGTGAATATACTTTGAGTGTAGAGCACACCCAGTATCTCTGCCTAGCACAAAACAGTGGATAGCAAAAAGAACGCGCGTCGCGTTCTTTTTGTGCACCTCTGACATCTACTCCTCTACCCAAATAATTCTACGTCGATTTCACGCTTTTTTGGTTCAATACCGTTAAGAATGAGAATCTTTTCAAATTCATCTCTTTCAAGAGTCTCTACTTCTACCAACTTCTTTGCAATGGCATCAAGCGCCTTTCGATGAGTGACCATAACCTGTTTCGCCCGCTTGTAGGCATCGTTTATGATATTCGTTACCTCTGCATCAATATCTGCCGCAATTTTTTCAGAATATCCTCGATCACCTACCCCCGAACCAAACATCGTACGTCCCCCATCAGAATCAAGTGCGATGGGACCAATTTTGTCGCTCATACCCCATCGAGAGACCATGTTACGAGCAAGGGCAGATAACACTTGTAGGTCATTGCTTGCACCAGTGGTGATATCGCCAAAGACCATCTCCTCAGCAACATACCCCCCAAGAGTCTTTGCAATTTCATCATAGAACTGTTTGCGAGACTGCATATGCTTGTCATCAAATGGCAGGGTGAGGGTGTACCCGGCAGCCCGTCCTCGAGAAATGATGGATATCTTGTGTACCGGATCAGAGTGCTCAAGTACTGAGCCGACGAGCGCATGCCCTGCTTCATGGTACGCGGTAATCTCTTTTTCCTTCTTACTGAGTACGTGACTCCTTCGCTCGGGTCCAAGCATCACTTTTTCAATTGAGCGAATGATGTCGAACTGGGTTATTTTTTTGCGATTCTCCCGCGCCGCGAGGATGGCTGCTTCGTTCATAAGGTTTTGCAAGTCTGCACCCGAGAACCCAACCGTACGCTCTGCAATCGTGTGAAGATTGGCATCTTCGCCCAACGGCTTCTTGCGTGAGTGTACGTTGAGAATTGCTTCACGATCATCACGATCAGGCAGATCAATCGTCACTCGTCGGTCAAACCTGCCCGGACGCAAGAGTGCGGGATCGAGTACGTCAGGACGATTGGTTGCCGCCATAATGATAACCTTCTCGTTTGGCTCAAAACCATCCATCTCCACAAGAATCTGATTGAGGGTCTGCTCGCGCTCATCATTCCCTCCTCCTACACCCGTACCACGCACACGTCCTACCGCATCAATCTCATCGATAAAGATAATTGCGGGCGCAGCCTTTTTTGCCATCTTAAAGAGATCACGCACACGACTTGCTCCAACTCCGACAAAGAGCTCAACAAACTCCGAACCCGAAATCGTAAAGAAGGGTACATTTGCCTCGCCCGAGACTGCGCGCGCGAGCAGTGTCTTACCAGTACCTGGTGCACCCATAAGGAGTACTCCTTTTGGGATACGTGCGCCAATATCAATGAATTTTTTTGGATTCTTAAGAAAATCAACGATCTCCGTCAACTCTTCTTTGGCCTCTTTTGCTCCTGCAACATCCTTGAAGGTGATCTGTTGTGATTTGTCCGCAGGGTCAATCATGCGCGCCTTACTCTGCCCAAAGGTAAAGGCTTGCATACCTGCCCCCTTTACCTGACGCGTCAAGAACCACAAGAGAATAAGGATGAAGACCAGTGGGAACATGAACGGAGCGAGGGTAACAAACCAAAAGCGAAAACCCCCCTCCTCTGCAACCTCTACTTTTGCATTGCGCAATTGTTCACCGCTTACGCCATAGTTGGCAAGTGATTCAGAAAGCGCCGTTGCTCGTTCTTTCTTTGCATGTTTTTCAACGGGTGTGTCTCCCTCATGCTCAGTCTTATACGTCAAGATGAGCGCATCCCCCTCAATAGCGATGCGTTCTATTTTATTATCAATAATATCAGCCGCTACCTGGGACAAGGTGATATCCTCTGGCTTTTCGCCACGCTCCGCCATATACGAAAACGCGCTCGTTAGCCCGAAGAGTATTAAAAAAATAACCAGAAGATTCATCCAAAACTGTCGTCCTGGCTCAAACTTCTGTCCTGGCTCACGTCCAGGCTGCTCTTTGTGATCAGACCCCGGGGGGGTGGTATGTGGTGTTTCCATGAATTCGCAGTATATCCTATTTATGCCTCATTGTCACAGGTTGTGGGGTATGTACATAGCTCACGTACCATATATGTCTATGACCGGTGGTATTTACAGGTCGCCTGTGGTATAGTCCTACCACACATGAACGCGAGCGAACAAGACAGGACACGCATAAATGACGATATTCGGGTACCCGAGGTCCGTGTGGTTGGCCCAGCGGGCGAACAGCTAGGAGTGCTCTCTATACGTGACGCCCTTGCCCGCGCTCGTGAGTTCGAACTTGACCTGATTGAGGTTTCGGCAAAAGCAGTCCCCCCTGTTGCAAAAATCATGGATTATGGTAAATTCACGTACGAGCAGAAGAAAAAACAGAAGGATATTAAGGCTAATTCCTTTGTCACCGAGACCAAGAACGTGCAGGTCAAAATTGGTACCGGGGCTCACGATAAGGAATTAAAGGTGCGTCGAGCCGCAGAATGGCTCGTTGAGGGGCATCGGGTCAAAATAGACCTCTTTTTATGGGGACGGTACAAGTATATGGAGGAAGCGTTCCTCAAAGAACGCTTGCAAGGATTCCTCGACATGATTAAGGTTCCCTTCAAAATCGCCGATGAGATAAAACGAAGTCCCAAAGGATTTAGTTGCACACTCGAGCGAGACAAAAGCAAACCCGTTCCAACGCAGTTGGTGGAGCCGGGGAAGGAGGAGGTCGAGGCACCCGTCAAAACTGAACTATAAAAGACTAGATCGAATCAAGTACTACTATGGCAAACAAATCATACACAAAACGAGTACGCGTAAGCCCCACCGGCAAACTGTTGGTGCGTAACCCGGGAGGTAACCATTTTAATGCAGGAGAGAAGCGGAGTAAGCAACTTACCCGCAAGCGAACTGGCTCAACCCTTGTATTGGGGGCAAAGAAAACGGGACGATTTTTGAATGGATAGTTTTTATTAATCACACACTACCATGGCACGAGTAAAGAGAGGCACAACTAAACTAAAACACCGAAAGTACGTCCTTGCGAAAACCAAGGGTATGCGCGGCAATATTCACTCAAAAGAGCGTAAGGCTAATGAGGTTCTTGCACATGGCGGTAACGACGCATTCCAGCACCGACGCAAGAAGAAGGGTGATTTTCGTACCCTCTGGAACGTTCGCATCAATGCAGCGATTCGTCCTTTTGGAATGACGTACAGCAAGTTCATTGGCGCTCTCAAGACCAAGAACATTGTCATCAACCGCAAAATGCTCGCTGATATGGCCGAAAACACCCCGGAAACATTTGCACGCATTGCAAAAGAAGTTGTCTAAAGAAACCAACCTACCACTACAAAAAACACCGATTAAAATCGGTGTTTTTTTATTCGGAGACTGATTTTTTTCGAAAAAGGACTACCCCCCCATACGCGGTGAGTGCGCCAGCGACATCCATGACGAGATCGAGCAGCGAATCGTGGAGGTAATTGTCAGGAAGCCATTTGCCCGCAAATTGCCACACGGCATACTCATACAACTCCCACACAAACCCGATCAAAAAACCACCGATGAGCGCAGCAGCACAGACACTAAAGGGCGGTGCCTGCTCCTTCCACACGTACCCTGAGCGAAAACAAAACCACATCACGGCCAATCCTACCCACATACCGCCAAAGAAGTGCATGGGGATGTCGAACCATCGATATACCCAGTATAAGTGGTAATATTCGGCAGTCATATGCGTGAGTGCAAGTGCCCAAATAAGTACAAAGAGTATCTTAAGTGATGAATGTGGAACCATAGTAATAGTATACATGAGCCTCCCTCCCCTCCTGCAACGCACCCTCATAAAAACCCGCCAGAAGGCGGGTTTTTATGAGGGTGCGAAACGGTACTGCCCTAGATATACTAGGTGGGTGCCTTGTGATTCCGTCGTTTTGATTACTCTCGTAAGAGTCTTCGGCACAACGGCCGTATACTGGCTCCCTGCAGTAACTTTTGTGGACAATACGTTCCGCTCCCACTAATTATCGTAGCACCAACACATCTGCAGTGCAAGCACCTTTTAAAAATTACTCCAAAATACCATCGATATTCACATCGTACAGAATACTCTCCTGTACTAACCGGTAGTCGATAAGCTCCTTTTCGCTAAACCAGTGCACCAGCTCTTGCTTTGCCTCTTCGACTGAGCCAGATGCGTGAATGAGGTTCCGAATTGCACGACCATCAGCATCTGCCTGCGAATATGAATCAAGCACAAAGTCACCCCGAATAGTACCCACATCACTCGAACGAGGCTCTGTGCCACCAACAAGCTTACGAATGAGCTCTACCGCATGAGCGCCCTGCCACGCCATAACAAGCGCTGGGCCCGAGGTCATGTACTTTTTGAGCGCATCCACAACGGTATCGCCAATAACCAAAGGATCTGAAGTAGGAGGAGTCTGCCCTTTTTTAACATACGACTCAATAGCCTTTTCGCCCACTTTTCGCTTCCATTCTGGGTCGAGGGTGTAGTGTTCTTCAATCTTCCCTGCCTCAGGTACGATTAATTTCATGGCGACCATCTTGAGACCAACGCGCTCAAAACGACCAATAATTTCGCCTACGAGAGAGCGTTGTACGCCATCGGGCTTGATAATGACGAGGGTTCGTTCTTTGTGAAAATCACTCATAATGCAGTTATGTCTTAATATTGCTTGGATAGCAAAGCACAATAATGTGGCAAGTATACAGGAGGGTGGTGTTTTTCCGTGTATTGACTTACATAATATAAATGTTATAATTTAAACTAGTTTTCATTTTTGGAGATAAGTTGATGAACGAGGTTCTTTGTACAAAGGAAAATTATTCTCTCTTAAGACATAGGCCTTGCAAACAAATGTTTGCAAGGCTTTCTCGTACCTAACCCTCGCGATTATGAAACTCGTCGAAGGTACAGCTTTTGTGAAGGCCTTTCGCAGCCCGACTGATCAAGGAGGGCGAGAAGAGCGGCTCGTCTCGCAAGACGAGAACGCGAGCCTTCATAAAAGCTTGTGCCGAAAACGAGTTTCGTGCCACCTTCCCTACCACTTCGTAATCACTACCGGCTCCCCTTCCGTAATTACTACATTATGCTCAAAATGTGCACTGCGTGAATGGTCGCGGGTCTTTACCGTATATCCATCACTCAAAAAATCCACGGCACCCTTCCCCTCATTGACCATCGGCTCGATTGCAAGCACCATCCCTGCCACGAGCTTCTCTCCTGTATGTGGCGCACCATAATTGGGTACCTGGGGAGCTTCGTGCACCGCATGCCCCACTCCGTGCCCACAGAGATCGCGTACGAGCCCGTACCCCTCTTTGCGTACATACGACTCAATCGCATTCCCAATATCTCCGATTGTATTTCCGGCTCGCGCTTCTGCTATACCGCGCATCAGGGCTTCCTCGGTGACCCGCAGGAGCCGCTTTGCCGCACCATCAACGTTGCCGCAGGGTACCGTTTTACCCGCATCAATCACGAGTCCATCCCGTTTGATACCCACATCAAGACCGATAATGTCCCCTTCTTTTAATACATAGTGCATTTCGGTGGGGATACCGTGCACCACTACATCGTTAGGTGCCACACACAACGCGCACGGAAAGGGGCGACTAGCACCTCCAGGTCGGTAATTTTTAAACGCAGGCTCACACCCCCGCTCTGCAATCAGGGAGAGCGCCTTCTCTTCGAGTGCATCGGTAGTCACCCCTGGATGCACCATGGCAACGAGTGCCGTAATAATCTCGGCATGTAATACACCAAGTTCGATGAGTTTTGCTATATCATCTGGACTCTTAATCTTCATGGCTTATATACCAAGCGACTCCAGAATAGTCTGGTGTACCTCGTCAACCGTCCGCGTGCCATCGATATGGTGTACCTTGTAATACGGATGCTCTTCAAAAAAGCGTATCGCCAGTGATACATCACGACGAAACCACGCGAGTCGTTCAGCAACCTTTTCTGCCGTATCGTCAAACCGCTTTCGTCCATGCACCAAACGCTCTACAATGAGGTCGTCAGGCATATCAAACGTAACCACATTGGGATTGACTCGCTCATAAAACTCAAACGCGGTGTGGAGGATTGGAGACTCCTCTGCCCGACGCGGGAAGCCGTCCGTAATAATATGGTCGTCTCCTGTTAACCCCTCAATAAAAAGTGACCCCCACATCCAGATGGGTAAAAATCCGGGAGCAAGACCCCCGTTTGAGAGTACTTCTTTTATCTTGCGATGGGTGTGTTTGTCACCCTCCATAAACTCACGGAACTTTTCACCCGTTTGAAAATAATGCGTCGGGTGTTCGGTATCGTGTGTTTCGATATACTCCTTAAGGAGTTTTGCCTGCGTGCCTTTGCCGCATCCCGATGGCCCAATAAGTACAACTGTTTGTAATTCCATACGGGCTACTGTACCACACGGGGGTATGAAATGCACCTGTGTGTATGCGGGGTACGGGATTCGTATACGGAACAATGTATACTGTGATACCCGTATACATCCTCCCGCACCTCGTTATACAGAACATTCAGATTTGAGGCTAGTTCGAGGCACCGAGGGAGAAGTGTGCCTGAGCCGTATCGAGCATACGGTGAAGGTACCGACGACCGAAGGTAACGATGAAATAGCCCGAATCTGGATGTTCTGGCTAGTATTCTCGAATGGACACCTGTGCATCTGCCTTACGCACGAGATCGAGCACTACGGAGACCACAATAAGGAGTGCGGTACCTCCAATCGCAAATGCACTCACGCCGGTAATACCCTGTACGATGATAGGCAACACGGCAATAATACCGAGGAAAAATGCTCCCACAAAGGTAATGCGGGTAATAATATGGCCAAGGTATTCTGCCGTTGCACCACCCGGACGAACGCCAGGAATAAAGGCACCTGACTTCTGAAGGTTCGTCGCCACTGACTGTGGGTCAAAGGTAACTGCGGTATAGAAATAGGTAAAGAGG
>JAKFXP010000096.1 GCA_021731325.1 Parcubacteria group bacterium | reverse complement strand
AGTCGGAGGCGCGCGAATTACAGGCTGCAACGGAGGAGCGCATTCGCCGTCTCGAGACTATTCTTGCAACGGCAAAAATCTTGAAGCATAAAAAATCAGATGTGGTCACGCTGGGAACAACCGTAACGATTGCCAAACATGGTGAAAAAGACCATCACACCTACACGATTGTTGGTTCCGAAGAGACTAATATGCTTGAACGAAAACTATCGCACATGTCACCCTTGGGTGAAGCGTTGATGGGGAAGAAAAAAGACGATGAATTTTCCTTTGAAACACCAAGTGGAAAACAGAAGTACACGATTGTTTTAGTGGACTAAGATACTTCTCTCTCGCAAAAAGCACGGAACCCCGTGCTTTTTGCGTTATGTCGTCTTCTTCGCAAACCGTCCCCGGCCTACTTTTTTTGGTTCGGCAAAAATGTCGAGTGCACGGGCGAGGGTGATGTGGTACACATCATCGGTCTTGAGTGACCGAAAGTCTTTTTGATGTACGATGTATGGCCCAAACCTGCCCACGGATGCGGTAATGGGTTCATGTGTCTCCGGATGCTCTCCGAGTACGCGGGGAAGGGAAAGATACACCAGTGCCTCCTCAAGGGTGACGGTCTCCGGGTCTTTGCCTTTTGGCAGAGACGCGCGTTTTGGCTTTTCTTTTTTCTTACCTTTTTCTTTTGCTTTTTTAGGGTCTCCCACCTGTACATAAGGTCCAAAGCGGCCATCAAGTACATATATGGGCTCATCCGTCTCAGGGTACATGCCAATAGGCCGCTCAGGCTCCACCAGACCCCCCTCTTCGTTCCGAGCACCCTCACAGGTGGGATAATTGGTACAGCTCATAAACTTGCCCACACGGCTCAATTTGTATACCATGGATGCACTGCAGAGAGGGCAGACAAATTCACTCGGAGTAGGCCCCAAGTTGGTCAATTTATCAATATCTTCTTTTGAGCGGACATCAGCCGTAAAGGGAGTATAAAATTCACCCAGGGTTTCTGCATACCCCCGGGTACCATCCGCAATCTCATCAAGCTGATTTTCCATATGTGCGGTAAACGAATCGCTGATGTACGTGCCAAAATTTTCTTCGAGGAAAGAGCTTACCACATCGCCGATATCCGTCGGCATCAACGTTTTACCATTTTTTTCTACATACCCCCGATCTGCAAGGTTCTTCATAATACTTGCATAGGTAGATGGGCGTCCGATACCTCGTTTCTCAAGTTCTTTTACGAGTCCTGCTTCCGTGTACCGATTGGGTGGGGTGGTTTGTTTGCCCACTGATTCTACGGTGGTCATGGCAAGGGGTGCGCCTTCAGTGGTGCTTGGAATCGATACATCTTCGCCACGCGCTTCGGGATCTGCACGCAGCCACCCTTCATACATAATACGAGAACCGTTTACCGAAAAATCGGGAATGGTACCGGGGGTGATATTTGCGATGACTTTTGTTTTCATGATACGCGCATCTTTCATTTGTGATGCTATCGTACGTACCCAAATGAGGTTGTAGAGTCGTTTCTGCTCGTCGGTTGTCCCGGCTGTTTTTTTGAGCGGGTTTGAGGGTCGTATCGCTTCATGGGCTTCCTGGGCATTTTTTGATTTCGCTTTGAAATTTTTGGTGTCGACGTATTCTTTGCCGAATACCTTTTCCACGGTCGTCTTGAGGGTGTCGAGTGCGGCTTGTGACAGAGTAGGGGAGTCGGTTCGCATGTAGGTAATGTGTCCCGCTTCGTAGAGCTTTTGCGCGATTCCCATAGTGCGTGCCGGCGCGTACCCGAGTCGCGTTGACGCAGCTTGTTGTAGGGTGGAGGTAGTAAATGGAGGGTATGCAGTACGTTTTTGCTCAGTCTCTTTGATGGAGAGAATAGTCCACGGATGAGCACGCGCTTCTGCGACGATACGCTCACTTTCTCCCTGCGTCTTCGGTTCTTCGGTGCAGGTAAACACACAGACATCGCCTGAGATAAACGTACCGGTACCGGTAATCACCCAATAGTCTTCAGGAATGAATGCCCTAATCTCGCGCTCTCGTTCCATAATAATACGGAGTGCAGGAGACTGTACTCGACCTGCAGAAAGGCCGTAGCGCACCTTTTTCCAGATGAGTCCCGAGAGATCGTATCCCACGAGGCGGTCAAGGACACGACGCGCCTCTTGGGCTTTGCGAAGGTTCTGATCGATCTGGCGCGGATGTTTAAACGCCTCTTGCACCGCATCTTTGGTAATTTCGTTAAAGGTCACTCGTTTGACCGGCTTTTTTTTGTTGGTGTCGAGAGACAGCGCCTCCGCCAAGTGCCAGGCAATCGCTTCGCCCTCACGATCCGGGTCGGTTGCGAGTACCACCTCATCCGCATGTTGTACAGCGGACGTAAGCTCAGCGAGTACCTTCTCTTTACCTTTTGCCACTTCGTACCGAGGTAAAAAGCCATGCGCAATATCAATGGCATTTTTGTTTGACTTGGGGAGATCACGTACGTGACCGACCGATGCTTTGACCGTATGACCGGCACCGAGATACTTTTCGATGGTCTTTGCTTTTGCGGGACTCTCTACAATGACAAGGGTATTCATGGAATAACGATTTATGCCGTGCGCAGGTATAGATATATGTCTTCAATCGCTTTGACCGCATCACCAACAGCAATGTTGTTTTGACTATATAATTCGTCCGTGCAGTCACCCGCAGCCCACATGCCGACGAGCGTGGTGCGTTGGTTGCGTGGGTCAACGGTAATTTTGTGATACTCATTAAGAGGGAGGAGGCCGTTCACGAGCTCGGTATTGGGTACCATACCAATCTCAACAAACACTCCACCCACCGCAAGATCGTGGGTGGTACCGGACGTCATGTCCGTATACGTGATACCGGTGAGCATCGCAGCTCCGTGCACTGCATCAATACGCGCATTTTTGATTGCCCGCATGTTTGCATGGGAGAGAACCTTTTCGACGGTTACTGGGTCCGCCTTGAAGGTTGCACCAAATTCCAACAAGGTGACGTTTCGTACGTACGCCAGTAATTGTGCCGCTGATTCGAATCCGGCGTTTCCGCCGCCCACGACCACCACGTCCATCCCCGAAAACACCGGCCCGTCACAGGTTGCGCAATACGTCAGTCCTTTTTGATCATATTCAGCTGCCCCCGGTACCGTGAGTGGTCGTCGCTGCGCTCCTGAACACACGAGTACTGTTTTGCTCACATGCGTTGTGCCTTCGCTTGTGGTTACGCTAAAGTTTCCCGTTGTGCCGGTGACTCTATCCGCAGTAACTCCTTCCTGGATGGTGACATACGTACCGGCGTAGGCGTTGAGGTGTGCCTTGAGGGTGTGTGCAAGATCACTGCCGCTAATCTCAATAGTGCCGATCCAATTCTGAATACCGGACGATACAATGCTCTGTCCACCAAACTCTTTTGCAATGAGGAGGGTGCGTAATTGTTTTCGGGCGGCATAGACGCCGGCCGCAACGGCCGCGGGTCCTCCGCCTATAATGATCAGTTCGTATTCCATACTTGGAGAGATGTAAACTATTGCAGTAAAGGCACGTTGGCGCGTAACACGCATACGTGCCTGTAACTATAAACCAAAAGCGATAAATGTTAAAATTATTTTATCTTTGATCGTCGTAAAAATGGCGGGATACCCCATTCGGAATCATCATCTTCTTCAATTGGTTTTGCGGGTTCCGGTGCCTTTTGTCGTACGGGCTCTTGATCCAACATGTCTCTATCTTTGCGCATCATGGACATATCAGGTTCGCCGACGCGGGGACGGGCGAGGGGTTGCTGGGCGCGTACGTCAGCAATGGTGTTATGTATTTGTCCTGCGGTAATCGGTTCACGTTTTGATTCGGAGCCAATCGAAAAGAGGGGATTCGGTGCACTGCGTTGTATCAGATCTTCCACAAACCCCGTTGCAATGACCGTCACCTTAATCTCATCTTTCTTGAGTTTGTCGTCGCGGAAGGCGCCAAAAATAACACGTGCGTTAGGATCAATCGCTTCCGTGATAATGCGTGCGGCATCTTGTACCTCAAGCATACCCAAGTCTTCACCTCCCGCAATCGCAAACAGTACGCCACGCGCACCGGCGATAGATACCTCCAAGAGGGGGGAATTAATTGCTTTTTGTGCCGCTTCCTCTGCACGCTTCTCTCCTGACGCAAGACCAATACCCATCAAGGCTGAGCCAGCGCTTTGCATCACTGCACGAATGTCCGCAAAGTCGACGTTCACAATACCGGGAGAGGTAATGAGGTCTGAGATACCTTCTACCGCTTGTCGGAGCACGTCATCACACAGAGCAAAGGCATTGAGGACGGAGGTGTCACGATCAACGATGGCAAGAAGTCGATCGTTGGGAATGATGATGATAGCGTCAACCTCATCTTTCAACGCCTGGATACCCTCTTCTGCGGCGCGCATACGCTGCTGTCCTTCAAACGAAAAAGGCTTGGTAACGACGCCTACTGTGAGTGCTCCCGCTTCTTTTGCAAGACGCGCCACCACGGGCGTTGCGCCGGTGCCGGTACCACCACCCATACCCCCTGCAATAAAGACCATGTCTGAGTCGCGTAGAGTCTCTAATATTTCTTCTTGTGTCTCCTCAGCTGCTCGCTTTCCAAAATCTGGATTGCCTCCTGCGCCGAGACCACGGGTAAGGTTTTTGCCAATGTGAATCTTCTTCTTGGCTTTAGAATTTTGGAGGTCCTGCGCATCGGTGTTTACCGCAATAAATTCAACCCCCTTTACATTGGAGTTAATCATGTGATTGATCGCATTGTTCCCGGAGCCTCCTACCCCCACGACTCGAATACGTGCAAATGATTCTACTTCAGTTTGTATTTGTGGCATGGATAGCGTGTGGTTACGATGTGCCCATGATACCAGATATGTATTAAAACAAAACCATTGACAAATGGTTGCTTACGTACCTCTATACAAGTAGCAAAATAGTGGCTCCACTAAGCCACTAGGGGAGAAACTGTTTAAACCAATCAAGTACGCCCGTTGCATTTTCTTTGAGGACACTCAGGTTACTTGACGAAGTATCGTTCTTGAGTCCCCACAAACAGAGACCATAGGCAACTGCCCAGGTAGAATCGCGTACCTTGGTAGACTCGGGCATGATGAGTGACGCACGACTCGAGGGAAGTTTGAGTACGGCACGCGCAACGTCTTCAATGGTGGTGACTCCCGATCCACCGCCCGAAAGTACGATGCCTGCAGGAAGCAATCCACTTTTACCTAGTTTTTTAAGATGGGCTTCAATGAGCGTAAACATATCGGCCACGCGTGCTGAGATGATATCGTCAAGTCGTTTTTTTGACGCAACGGTATCAACGAGTGCGCCACATTTTGCTTGTTCGGCATCATCAAGGGATATCTTGAGTCCCAAAGCAATGTCGTGGGTGATGTCAGTTGATCCGGTGGGGAACACGCGCACGCTGATGGGTACGTCATTTTCAAACACGGCGACTGAGACGGTCTCGGCGCCGATGTTTGCCAAAATAACCCCGGCTATTTTTTGTGCTTTGGTGAGGGTGACAAAGCTGCCGGCGAGCGGACTTGCCATCACGTCGGTCACCGATATACCAACC
Organism: Parcubacteria group bacterium; assembly: GCA_021731325.1. Lineage (GTDB taxonomy): Bacteria > Patescibacteriota > Minisyncoccia > Phycocordibacterales > UBA12088 > UBA12088. The sequence goes on along the minus strand of JAKFXP010000096.1, from coordinate 3,447 downwards.
TCCTCGACGGTCGCAATGAGGTCATTGAGATGTTGTTCCAGAGCGGTGACAAAGAGGGTGTCAACTTCTAGTTTGGTACCCTTCATACCCAACGGCCTTCCTAAAAGGCGCTCACCATCGAGTCGGTATGCCAACGGAATGGCATGAATGACCTTGCGGTTCATGAGTCGATTGGCGATTTTGCGCTCACTCTCTTCAATCACATTTTTTACATCCAGCTCAGTTACGATGGAGTCTACGCGTGAGACGATAAGGTCGGCGCGCGAACGGAACTCTTCGAGACCGACGCCCCCGACGGAGAGATACGCTCGTCGTATCGCCACCCCACTCGCTTGCTCCGCTTGTTTAACGGCGCTTTGCAATGTCTTGATGAGATCGTGACGATTGATGACATACCCGTGTCGAATACCCCGACTGTTGGCATAGCCGGTACCTAAAATTTTGACCCGATTGTCAGACCCTTCGCGCCCAGCCACTACCACCTTGATTTGGTAGGTACCGATATCTATGCCGACTGCTATATTTCGTGCCATGGGTGCGGAGGTATGAGGGGGCTGTTTCAGCAGATAGTAAATTGTTTGAGAAATACTTGTTCCGCTCGCTCCATTCTACTCCCGTGGTCGTACCCTTTCAAATGGAGACAGGAGTGGATAAGCAAAAATTGTGCATATCCGTGAGGACTGAGTTCGTATCGGTGCGCTTCACGCTTCACGCGCGCAAGGTTAATAACGATTTCACCCATGTTCGGCGCGAGAGGAAAAGAGAGTACATTCGCGGGAGTGGGTTTGTGACGATAGGTATGATTGAGGGTGCGCGCACGAGTATCGCCTACCAGGGCGATTGAGAGGGAATACTTCGTGCCGAGTATTGCCGAGGCGATACTCGAAAAACTACGCGTGTCCCACCGGGTTCGCGTAGTATTGGTTACTGCTGCTTCTGTGGTCGATGAAGAACTACCGACGCTTCTTTTTTGAAGGGATTTCACGGCCTTGTTTGAACATTTCGCGGTACTTTTCACTCCGCGCAATGCGGGTAAGTGCGTCTTTTTTCATCTGAGCTTGGGAGGGACTCTTTGCATAATATCTGATTGAGCGCACCTTCTTTACTACGCCAGCCCCCTGGATCTTGCGGGAAAAACGACGCATGAGTCCTGCGATGTTTTCATTGCCGTGTCGTTGTATGTCTGCATTTATCATAGGTGCCTGGAATCGTACCATATGCCTGTTTTTGGCGCAAGCGCAAATCCCCTAAACACTAGTTCTCGTATGAATGATGTAGCGCAATAGCTCCCACACCCTTGCCCCTTTCACCCCCCGTGCCTTTCAGTTCACTGTCCCATTTGCGTACGAAAATTGAGTGATGGGGTCGCCGAAGCTAAAAGCGCCAAGTGTGCTGCTACGCGTACGCGCCTGACCCCGTAACGCCATGGATTCAGACTTGCTACGCTACATCGAATCATCCATAACCAACTCAAACAACCCGCTCTCAAGCGGGCTGTTTGTATATCCAGACTGTGGTGGGTGGATATTTTGTAATAGTTGCTTACTCCTTGCGACTCCATACGTACACAAGGTCGAATAGCTCGTTTATAAAGATAATCATACCCATATATGGATACCAACAAACCAACAGACACCACCAAGCAGACCATGGGCACAGAGGAAAAGGGGAAAGAGTCACGTGAGCAAACACCGAAGCATGATCAAGAAAAAACAAAGGAAGGCGACGAAAGAACGACTCAGCATTCGATGAGGAGTTCTTAAGAAGAACTCACGTCCACGTCATCAAGAAGCGATAGGATTCTCTGTCGCTTCTTGTGTATTGATATTGGGGTCAGCCACCAATATGCTAGTATGTACCTAATGCCCAGAGTACCCAGAGTTGATATCAACTCTGGGTACTAAACTTTTCGAAGACCTACTCAAGTTGGGAGGAGAGAGAAGAATGGTGGCTGTAAACCAACCTCATTAAGCGCATCTTGTCGTTTGTTCGTTTACAGGAGGTACACGGGTCACACGGCCACCGCGCGAATGTACTCGGTGAGCTGATCAATGGGTACATTGTGCTGGCTTCGATCCATGGAGTTACGCACGATGACCACCCCTTGATGCGCTTCTCGTTGACCGATAATAATCACGTACTTGATGTTATTGGCCTCCGCATAAGCAATCTGTTCGGTAAATCGCTCATATTGAAAACACTGTTCAATGGAGATTTTTTCACGACGAAACTGTTCAATAATGCCGATACTGCGAATACGCGCATCTCTACCGAGGTACACGAGGCACGCAGCGGGTTTTTTTCTGCGTTGCGGTACGATTGCATCACCCATGTCTTTTGTTTGCGCAGCGATGACGACACCAACCGCAGGAACACTGCCCCGCGTATAGACTTTGGTCAGGTTATCATAGCGTCCCCCTCGAGCCAGAATCGTATCGGGCACTTGTGCACCACGTTCCACAATCTCGAATATCGTATGACAGTAGGTGCGATGATTGCCGTATAATTTATCATCGAGCTCAAAGGGTATATCGCTGTGTTCGAGGAGCTCAAGCACCTCCTTAAAGTATTTTCGACTCGGTGCGGTAAGAAAATCGATAGGTCCGGGAAGGTTGTGTGTGATGGGATGTCGGTGCTCGAACACGTGTGCCAAGAGGGAAGCGGGATTGGTTCGGAGTCGTTCGCTCAAGTCGTCGGGAAGGTCTTGCGAACGTTGTCGTAACTGACTGGTTAGTTCTCGTACAAAGCGGGCTGATGAATCGCTATCACCAATGCTATTGATGCGTACTATGTAATCTTTGATACCTAGTTCTTGCAATACGCTCGTTGCGCTCTTCAGAAGGACGACTTCAGACAACGCATCTTGTACACCCACCGTACTCAAGGTGAGCGCACTAATCTTAATTGTTGGAGCGGACGGATGCGATACGATTGATGGGGTATAAAACATACCGACCTGCTTTTTGCGTAATTCAGCCCGGGTTGCATACGAGCGTAGCGCAGAAGGAAGTACGTGATAGTCAAACCGATGGGCGGGATGCTCCGCTCCACTGTCGCGCGGGTCTTCAGTACGTGTCGATGCATTTGCTGACGCAGTAATATCAGTAATCGAGCGGAACCCGTAGTGTTCTGCCACGCCGATCGAACGTTTGAAAAAAGACTGGGTCGTGATGGGAATCAGTTTCATGATCGTCAGTGCGATGATTGTGATGCTGTTTCAATTTCGGCACTTGATCCCTGTACGTATACTCCGGGCAAAAGACCGAATTCGACGGGAGGCAATAAACGAAGGAACGCGCGACCGATGATATTTTTTTTCGGAACAGGACCCCATACGCGCGAGTCGCTGCTTGCACCACGATTGTCACCCATCACAAAGTATTCGTCCGACGACAAAGTGATGGTGAGGTGGTCGTCTGTCAGGTCAGTCTTTACGTATGGCTCCTC
>JAKFXP010000057.1 GCA_021731325.1 Parcubacteria group bacterium | reverse complement strand
CCCTCGCACACGCTTCTCCCTTTACGGCACTCACCTACAGTATCCGTATTGATGCACTCGCAGCTTTTTTCATGCTCATTATTTCTCTCGGATCACTCGCAGCGTCGGTCTATTGGTACTGGTACAGTGGACGTGATTCTCATATTCGCCCGGGAGTCTTTGGCTTTTTCTACACACTGTTTATCGGGTGCTTGTATTTGGTGGTCATGGCAAACAATGCACTATTCTTTTTGATTGCATGGGAGGGTATGTCCCTTGCCTCCTACTTCTTAATTGTGCACGAGCATCATGAACATGAGCATGTACGTGCAGGTTTTTTGTACATTCTCATGACGCACCTCGGTACCGCCTTTTTGGCAGGTGCGCTCATTGTGTTGGGGCACGCAGTAGGATCTTATGATTTTGATGTATTCCGCACGTTTGGTGCTGATATTGAGCCATTTGTACGACACAGTGTACTTGTAGCAGCACTTATCGGTCTCGCCATTAAAGCAGGAGCTATCCCGTTCCACGTATGGCTTCCTGAAGCTCACCCTGCAGCACCGTCACATGTATCGGCACTGTTATCGGGGGTGATGTTGAAGATGGCAATGTTCATGCTCATACGGTTCTTCTTTGACTTTTTTGGTCTTCCTACTGAGGTGTGGTGGGGAGTCATCATCCTCATTCTTGGAAGTATTTCTGCGCTCTTTGGAGTACTCTATGCACTCGCACAAGATGATCTTAAGCGTCTCCTTGCATACAGTAGTGTAGAAAATATTGGCATCATTTTAATGGGTATTGGTACCGCAGGTATCTTTGCAGGGATTGGAGAAGGAATCTATGCAGGTATCGCACTCGTCGCTGCTCTCTTTCACAGTCTCAATCATGCCATTTTTAAAGGGTTACTCTTTATGGGTGCTGGTGCAGCACTCCAGTTGACTGGTGTGCGTACTATGGAGCGCTACGGAGGTCTCATTCGAGCTTTGCCGTACACTGCATGTTTGTTTCTGGTAGGATCCCTCGCTATTGCAGGACTTCCTCCCCTTAACGGGTTTGCAAGCGAATTACTCACGTTTCAAGCACTCATTGTTGCAGTAGCAACCTCGACACTCTACCTGAAAGCACTGTTTGTGGGGTCTATCGGCGTACTTGCACTCACCGCAGGACTTGCCGCGGCTGCTGTGGTAAAAGCGTATGGCATGACGTTTTTGGCGCGCCCCCGTATGGACACCGCTCTATGGAACTACCGTCGAGGACAGGAGTCACCCACGATGCTCATTGGTATGGGTATCGCAGCACTTCTTACAGGTGGGCTCGGTCTCTTTGCTGACCGTGTGGTCGGAGTACTGACTGACACGGTTGGATCTCTTGGCCTAGGGACCCATGGTATGTCACACGCATTTTTTACCCCTATGGAGTATGGAATGACAATCGGTGGCCCGCTCGCAGTCACTATGTCATTCATCCTCTTGTCGCTTGCAGTCGTACTACTATTTACGTACACCGTGGTACAGGTCTGGTCGGGGATGCGTCGAGAGTCACAGGGACGTGTGTGGGCATGCGGCGCCCCCGTCGAATTACCTACATTTATCGGTGCAGAGCCACGTGCAGAAATAACTTCAGGAGGATTTTCTCGCACAATCACGATGGTGTTCCGTTCACTGGTGCGCATGGATGAACGTACGACGTTTGCAGCAGGTGGGGCGCAGCGCGTTGATACGGCTATGCAGGATGTGATTCGTGCGCGGGGGTACATCCCTGTCCGTCAGTTCTTTTTGTACATAGCAACTCGAGTACGGGCTATGCAAAACGGTAACGTGAATCTGTACCTTTTATACATGTTTGTCACCCTATGCCTTCTTCTTATCGTAGCACTCTAATACGTCCTCTATGATTCTCAGTCTCTACTATCTCGCTCATGTATGTTTTATTGTCGTACTTTCGCCGTTACTGGTGGGTGTGATACGTAAGATAAAAGCCTGGTACCAGGGGAGGGTAGGCGCCCGGATACTGCAGCCATACGCTGATTTGCGTAAGTTGTTTGGTAAAGATGAAGTACTTCCCGAAGATGCGTCGTGGGTGTTTCGGTACGCCCCCTACATTATTTTTAGTAGCACAGCACTTGCGGGGGCAGGGGTACCGATTCTTGTAGGAGTTGGCTCAACTGCTACGCTCGGCAATATCTTTGTGTTTGTGTATTTGTTGGCGATTGCCACGTTCTTTCTTGCGCTCGCTGGTATCGACAGCGGGAGTGCATTTGGTGGCTTCGGTTCGAGTCGTGAAGTGTCTCTCTCAGCAATTGCCGAGGCGGTATTACTCTGTTCCCTCATTCCTCTTGTGGTCATGGTGGGTTCGGAGAATATGGGTGACATTGCGACCGTGCTGCGCCACGTTCCATTTGCGGATTTACTGCCTGTGTTTGTTGCGTGTATCGGGTTTTTTATTGCACTCCTTGCAGAAGCGGGCCGTATTCCGGTAGATAACCCCGCAACACACCTCGAACTCACCATGATTCATGAGGCTATGATACTTGAGTATTCAGGAAAGCGGTTGGCGCTCATCGAGTGGGCAAGTGCGACAAAACTGTTCACGTTGGTACTCGTTGCTTCGTCGGTCTTTTTTCCTTGGGGTATCATTGAACTTACGCAACCAGTAAATTCTGCGGCGATTGGACTCGGGGTACTGGTGTTGGTGGGTAAGATTCTCGTGTTTGCATTCATTATCGCTACCATCGAGTCAACAATTGCAAAATTGCGCATTTTCCGGGTACCACGACTCTTGTTTACTGGACTCATTGCAGGTGCAGTGGCACTTGCACTTACTGCTATCTGATTCGTTTTGTATGATGTACCTACTACTCACCATGACAGGAATACTTGATGTAGGCATGTTCCTACTCACGGTTTCTATGCACGCAGCACGTAAGACCGCCACACTCTTAGGGCTCTACATACTACAGTCGCTACTCGTAACACTTTTTTTTGTTGCGAGTGCATACGAACAGGAGGTGTCATACCTCTACGTAGTGGCAGGCATAACCTTCTTGATTAAGGTGGTGCTCATCCCGGTGCTCTATACCCGTCTCCTGCGTCGACTACAGATGTCATTCGCGTCTGATACGTACCTTACCACCCCATGGACATTTGTGGGTATCTTTGGTATCGCAGTGCTCTCGTTTGCTGCACTTCACGCAACGCTTCCTGCAATGCACTTCGGCACACTTTCTCCTGTTGTTGAGTATGCTCCACTGCACCTTGCAGGTATCCTTTCTGCACTCTTTTTGGTGGTAAATCGCAAAGCAGCCTTTTCTCAGATTATTGCACTCCTTGCGCTTGAAAACTGGATCGTCTTTGTGGCTTCGTTGGCAGGTTTCCATCAGCCGCTTGCAGTTGAGGTTGCGGTGACGCTTGAGATTGTGGTACTCACCATTATTGCATCCACGTTCATACTTACTGTGTTCGAACGGTTTGGTACCATCGACATCTCGAAAATGACCCACCTTACAGAAGTAGACGAATAGTTAGCACTATAAATTATATGATTCTTACCTACCTTTTGTTGATACCCCTTGTTGCTGCGCTCGTGTCGCTTGTGAGTACTCGTATCCACTTGCGTTTTATTGCTGGTGTGGCGGTAGTGGCAACCGGGAGTGAGTTTGCACTTGCACTGCGCGCGGTGCTCCATCGGAGTGAATTACATACACCACTCCTGTACCTTGATGCGTTCGGGTCTATACTGCTTCTTATTATTACCTTCGTGGGAGTAAATACCGCACTGTACTCAGTCGGGTACCTTACCACAGAACTACGGAAGGGAATTATCGGCCCGTCACGGGTGTGGCAGTACTGGATACTGTTCCATGTGTTTATATTTGCAATGATGCTGTCGGTAATAGCCCAGAGCCCCATTGTGATGTGGGCGGCTATCGAAGCAACGACGCTTGCGACTGTGTTTCTTGTGAGTTTTTACAACAAGAGTAGTTCACTCGAAGCAGGATGGAAGTACTTGGTAGTAAACAGTATCGGGCTTCTCATCGGTTTTTTTGGTACCCTTACCATGCTGTCGTTGGTGGGTCCAACGCACGAAGGTATCCTTTCATGGCACACATTGATGGAGCTTGGATCAACCTTCGATCCACTTGCGGTAAAGATTGCCTTTATCTTTATCCTCATTGGGTACGGTACCAAGGTTGGATTGGTGCCCATGCATACCTGGTTACCCGATGCGCACGGTAAAGCACCAGCACCTATCAGCGCATTACTCTCTGGTGTACTCCTCAATACCGCATTTCTTGCCATCGCGCGATACAAGGTGGTTGTCGATGCGTCAGTGGGGCACTGGTGGGCGTCAAACATTCTCCTGGCATTTGGAGTACTGTCGGTTGTGAGTATGGGATTCATGCTACTTGCACAGCGACGCTATAAACGCATGTTGGCATACTCAAGTATTGAAAACATGGGCATTATCGCGGTTGGATTTGGATTTGGAGGAGTGGGAGTACTGTATGCACTCTTTCATATGATGTACCATGCGTTGGTTAAATCAGCCCTTTTCTTGGCTGCCGGAAATCTCTTTTTGGCGTACAGCTCCGGAAAGATTCGAAATGTGCGTGGGGCCCTCACCGTACTTCCATGGACCGGTCCCTGTGTCTTCTTGGGAATCTTGGCGCTCACCGGCATGCCTCCATTTGGTACCTTCATGTCAAAGTTTGGTGTATTGGGTGCGGGGGCAGGGAGTCATCCGCTCGTGGTAGGGTTTCTGTTACTAGGATTTGCACTCGTCTTTATTGGTTTAGTGTCGCACGGTACCATGCTCCTGTTTGGTCACCCACCCATGAGTACTGAAGCGGCACCTATAGAACAGGGTGAACAGAGCATATTTACCGTACTTCCTATCGTAGTGCTTCTCGGTGCTGCAATAGTGTTTGCGTTTTACCTCCCTACGCCGTTGCACACACTCATCGAGGAAGCAGCAGCAGTGTATGCCATCAATCAATAATGTAGTAACTATCTAACCGTATGCAAACTACTCGATTCAATGCCTATATACCCTCTGGGGTGACCCCGCGTCACGAGAGTCCGCTCACCCTGTTTCCACTCACCAAAGAATCATTTCTTCCTACTCTCGAGCGATTGCTCACTAGTGATGAACTGTCCCTCAAGACAATTACTGCACTTGATATACGTGCCACGCAGCATACATTCCGTATCTTGTATGTCTTTGGGCATCCCGAGTCACACACCTACCTCGTGCCTTATTTTGACACACAGGACACTTTTCCTTCACTCGCACGCATACGACGAGGTTGCTCGTTCTATGAGCGAGAGATTATGACCATGTTCGGACTTCGTCCAGAAGGGGGGATTGATCATCGCCTCACCATGGCCCCAGTGAGTTTTAGTGCACAGGAGTACCCACTTCGAAAAGACGCAACCATCTCGCCGCGTACCGATGCACCCGATCCACTCGCTGAGTACCAGTTTTCGGTAGTGCAGGGTGACGCGGTGTACGAAATACCTGTTGGTCCAGTGCACGCGGGCATTATTGAGCCAGGACACTTTCGCTTTAGTGTGTTTGGTGAAGAGATTAAAAAATTAGACCCACTCTTGGGTTGGAAACATAAAGGTATTGAAAAATTATTTGAAACAGGTTCTCTTGCGCAAAAAATTGCCATTGCTGAACGAGTGTCAGGTGATAGTTCATTTGCACATTCGCTCGCATTGTGCCAAGCGCTTGAGTCATTGTCACATGTACAACCACACGAGTACACACGCCTCGCACGAGTCCTGTTTGCTGAAATGGAGCGTCTTGCAAATCATTTTTCAGACATCGGTTTTATCATGCTCGACACCGCTTTTACCTTCGGTGGATCTCATGGTGCTCGTCTGCGTGAACGAATGATGCAATGGGCAGAGCGGATAACAGGAAGTCGTTTTTTGCGGGGCGTAAATACGGTGGGAGGTCTTGCAAGTGCGTTGTCGGTGCCTGAACTACATGCATTTCTTGCAGATATTCCACGGATTCGTACCGACTTTACCGAGGTGATAGGTGTTGCAAATGACAGCATTACACTCCATCAGCGTTTGGTAACCACGGGCACCCTCACCCCTGAGGTAGCGCAAGACTTTGGAGTGGTGGGTATTCCTGCACGTGCAGTGGGGAGTACTCGAGACGCTCGAAAAGATTTTCCGTATGCGGCGTATGATACGCTCGATTTTAACGTGGTAACCAAGGAAACAGGGGATGTATATGCTCGCTTCCACGTACGCATTGGAGAAGTATACGAATCACTCTCTCTCATTGAGCAGGCGTTGACGCGCTTGGTGCGGACTTCTCCTCACACTCATGAGACCAATCACCATGTACGAAAAGATGCACTCGCCGTCTCAATCGTTGAAGGGTGGCGTGGTGATATTGTGTACGTTGTGGTGACTGATGGAGCAGGAGAGATTAGTCGAATTAAGGTGCGCGACCCCTCATTTTTGAATTGGCAGGCGTTTCCGGAAGCTGCAAAAGGTGAGATGGTACCTGATTTCCCCCTCATCAATAAGAGTTTCAATCTCTCGTATTCGGGGAATGATCTGTAGAGCGGACGATATATCCACATTTTCTTCTTTGGGGGTTCTGTGCTAGTATGAGGTCGCGCATAACCCGCGCAACCGTAAGGTTTGCCCCGTATGCACGAACAAGGAATACATATCGCATTAAAGGCAGAAGTGCTCGGACACTTGTTCGGAGTGCCTATTACGAATACCATGCTTATGAGCTGGCTCGTCATGGCTCTGCTGATAGGAGGTGCGCTCATCGTGGGACGCAAACTCACCAAGATTCCAAGTCGTATCCAAACATTTGTCGAGACGCTCTTTTCCTCATTGCTTGATTACATCGAGCAGGTACTGGAGTCCCGTACGCTGGCGCTTCGCTTTTTCCCCTTACTGGCAACCTTATTTTTCTTCATTCTTCTCGGTAATTGGCTCGGTCTCATACCGGGAATCAATTCCATCACCGTTGCGCCCGAAGCACATGCGGGGCAGGCATCGGAACATCGGGTTTCTCTCCTGTACCCTATGTCAGTTGACCTCAACGTAACACTCGCACTTGCCCTTGTTGCGTTTTTTGCAATTGAAATCGCAGGTGTATACTTTTTGGGTTTTTTCACGTACCTAGGGAAATTCTTCAACTTCCGCTCACCTATTGGATTTTTTATTGGTATTATTGAGCTGATATCGGAACTCGCACGCCTTATTTCGTTTTCGTTTCGTCTCTTTGGCAATATGTTTGCGGGAAAAACCCTCATTTTGGTTGCCGTGTTTTTTATGCCGTACTTGGTACCCGTACCGCTCATGCTATATGAGGTATTTGTTGGTTTTGTGCAAGCTTCAATCTTTACGATCCTCACCCTCTTTTTTATCAAACTGGCGGTGAGTGAAGCGCATTAATAATAGTAATTAAAAGAAAAATAGTATGGATTTAGAATCATCAAAAGCATTTGCTACCGCATTGGTGGTTGCCGTCGGTGTTATTGGCCCAGCCCTTGGTATCGGTCATTTGGTCGGCAAGGCGCTTGAGGCAATTGGCCGTAACCCTGACGCATCGGGCAAAATTACCACCACAATGTTTATTGGTATCGCCTTCACCGAGGCGCTCGCTATCTTTGCGGTTGTCGTTGGATTTATTATCAAGTTTACGTAGTTCATATACACGCACTTCAGCATGGATCAAATTGTTGCAACCTTTGGGATTGATTGGAAAATTCTTCTGATACAGGTACTCAACTTCAGTGTACTCTGGTATCTGTTGTGGCGTTTCTTGTATCAGCCTGTTACCACGCTCATAGAATCGCGCCGCGCGCAGATTATTGAGGGAGTAGCTAATGCAGAACGTGCGAGTACCGCACTCAAAGATTCGCAGGCAAAAAAAGCGGAGATACTTACTGCAGCCTCGCTTGAGGCAGAGCAGTTGGTTGCCCAGGCGCGAGCATCTGCACAAGCGAGAGAGGTAACGCTTATGCAGGAAGCACAAGAAAAATATAATCGTATGCTTCGCGAAGCCGAACTCAAGGGTGAAGAGATACAACGCACCGCCCTTAGAGAAAGTAGAGACGAAATGGCACGCCTCATTGTATTGGGGGTTGAAAAAACACTTACCCCACCAACCTCTGTGTCATAACCACACCCCATGAAAGCTACCGAATACGCAGAAGCGCTCTACCGAGCCACCCGAGAGAAATCTGACCGCGAGGTAGATCGTATGGTTACTGCGCTCGTGCGTATCGTACAGTCGCGAGGGCATGTGCGTTTGCTCAAACATATTCTTTTTGAGTTTGAAAAAATAACCCGGCGACGGGCATCGGCGACGGAGTTACGTGTGCGTATTAAAGAGCGTAGTGCTCTCGAGACATACGCAGAGCATCTCGCCGCCGACATCCGCACCCTGGGAGCAGAAGGGTTATTACAAAAGGTACACCTAGATCCCACGTGTATTGGAGGATATGAGATACAAGCCTTCGGTCAACGGATTGACCGAACACACAAACGCGCGCTCATTACCATGTTTGAAACCATTAGCAGCACATAATCAGTATTTGCCATGCATACTTCGATTGTTGAAAAATTACGCGCCCAGCTTGAGTCGTTTGAAGTGACGACTCATACCGAAGGGATTGGTACCGTGGTCTCGGTAGGAGATGGGGTCGCAGAAATTGACGGCTTACCGTCTGCACTCATGGCAGAAATGATTGAGTTTGATATCACAGATGGTCACACCCTCGAAAGCTCCATCAAAGAACAGGGGCGATTGTTTGGTATGGTGCTCAACCTTGAACAACAATCCATCCGTGCCGTGGTACTTGGTGACACGCGTTTGATTAAGGAAGGTATGACGGTGCGGGCAACTGGTCGAGTACTCTCGGTGCCGGTTGGGGAGGCCTTGATTGGTCGAGTAGTGAACACGCTCGGTGAACCGATCGATGGAAATGGTGCGATTGCAGCAGCAGCACAGTATCCTATTGAACGACCTGCACATCCGGTGATTGAGCGTGAGAGTGTTGATACGCCGCTCCATACGGGTCTCAAAGCCATTGACGCGATGGTACCGATTGGTCGGGGACAACGTGAGCTTATTATTGGGGATCGATTTACAGGCAAAACAGCAATTGCTATCGATACGATTCTCAATCAAAAATCAGAGCCGGAAACAACTCGTCCGATTTGTATATACGTTGCCATTGGGCAAAAAGAATCAAAAACCGCAAAGATTGTTGCAAAACTCAAAGACGCCGGAGCACTCGAATACACTATTGTGGTAGACGCGCCCGCGTCTGATCCTGCGGTATTGCAATTCCTTGCACCGTATGCGGGTGTAACTATGGG
>JAKFXP010000103.1 GCA_021731325.1 Parcubacteria group bacterium | reverse complement strand
ACCTTTTTGGGACTCACGGCGGTGATGAAATAACGTATGAGTTCTTGTTTTTCGTATACAGAGTACTACGAAATGATTTTATCCTCGCAGCAAAAGTTGGGGCTTCTGCGTAGAAAACGGGTGTCAAATAACAACAAACGACCCCGATAAGAGTCGTTCGTGGCTATGTCTATTGTCGAATCCTTTTGTGTGCTATGCGATAACGTTGAGTGATCTAAGGAGTTCGAGAAATGTTTGTACGATTTCGACCTCATCTGCATTCATGGTATTGAGTGCATTGGTGAGTGTCTCGTCAAAATCAGTGGGTACCGGATCATCATTAGTCACTTTGACGCAGTTCATACAGATACCACTACCACTCATTGCATAGGTGTCAAAATAGAGTCCGGTGAACAGTGCATGGTACGATCCGGCCTGTGTGGGAGTAAAGAAGAGTTTAACGGTAAAATCTTCGGTACCATACGCAGGCACCTCAAACCTATCGCCGTAAATTTCATACCGCACCTGGGGTGCACAGGGAATCGTAATAGCTACGGGATTAGTTGCAAAGCTACTCGCCGCGGTCACTTCTGAGGCCGTCGACGTGCCCGCCTGCACTACGTGCTGACCAGTAGCATCCACTACCTCCAGAGTAGCATTCGCGAGACGTAGATTCTGATCATGCGTGGCTACAAATATATGGTACGTATAGATAATTTCGTCACAGGAGGGATTGTTGAGGACGAGTACGGTTGGCTCACCTACGAGCGAAAGAGCGGGGTTTGCAGCTTGGGCAACCGGCGTGCCGAACACCAGGGCGAGAGCTACTAAACTACTGAATGTTTTCATACTACTCTTTGAGTTATATGCGGGGTGCCGCACGACTACTAAAAAACAGCAGGTAGGTGCTGGTACCTTCAACTATAGCATACAGTTGCAAATAAGTCAATCATATGTTTTAAATACACACAAGGGTGCCACTTGACCAAGTAACACATCCATCCTACTATGGGATTTGGTCTTTTTTAGGAGGTTTCGATGAACATAATACGTTTTGTAGTGGTTGTGCTGCTGGGGGTTATGCAATGGTCAGTTGCACGGGCTGATTATTCGAGCGAGGCGGTAGTGGTAGCTCGAGATGTCTTCGGCTTGCAACATGGTCGTATCTGCAATGAGCAGGGTACGTTAACGCAGTGGAAGTTTGTTAGGACTGCACCACAAGTGCAAGGTTCTGGCTTTACGCAAGTACCTTCATCACGTGATGCGCCTGCTGAAGTGGTGACCTATGTTGATGCGTGGGATTTTTCTGAGCCAGTGGCACAGGGACGTTCAGCAGGAAGTCGAGAAGGGCGCATGATTGAATGGTACGGCGTGGTGGAGTGGTATGCTTCATCACACCGTTCGTATAGTACTGCAACCGGACTGCTGTCTGGGTCTCATAAGAGGCCGGTATTCCGGATAGTACTCGAAAAAGTAGAGGGGTACGCATGGAGCATTATAGACCCCGTGCAACCCACCCCTGCTACGCCCCAGGATGCGTGTGTAGATCTTACAACGGTTGTGCACCCAACACCACTGCAACGTCGAAAGGAGTATCGACCACAACCAACAATACGGCCACCGACTCTTGATCCGTATTATCAAGGTCCAGTCCGTAACACTCACTCCCGTGAGTGTTTTCCAGGAGCGGGCAGAGCGTGTTATAACTAAATAGATATTAGACTCCCTCCCCAGCATGGTGGAGGGATTTTTTGTGATACCCCCCATATGTTTGTATGTGTGGTATGCTCAATAGATATGAACAAACAAATCCTTGTAGGAATTTTTATAGGAGTACTTATTACCGGTAGTGTTGTATATGCGTACCGCATGGGTGCATCGCAGGATACCGAGTCCAGGTCACCTGTCGTGGGTGAGGAGAGTGAGTCTACTCCCGTATCAGATACTGAAGTAGCAACACCTACGACAGGAGCTTCTGCGGTACCTACACCAAGTGTTGCTCGCGGATCATCTCTTGATTTGAGTGGTCGCAATCTCACTAAGGTACCGGAAGATACATTTTCTCGTACTGAGCTCACGATACTCAATCTTTCCAACAACAACCTTTCAGGTGCCCTTCCGGGGGAGATACGGCACCTGACAAAGTTGCGCGTACTTGATTTGAGTAATAATAATTTTACCGGTGTGCCGGCTGAGATTGGTCAATTGGGTCAGCTTGAAACACTCAACCTCTCAGGGAATCCGATTAGTGGTTTACCTCAGGAGCTGGGCAATCTCTCACACCTACAGGTACTTGATGTGCGAGGCACTCAATACAGTGCCCAAGACCTCGAGGGTATTAAGAAGGGATTACCAAAAACAGTGACTATCTACCAGTAAGGAGGATTTGACATACGCGCCCACGGAGGTATGGTATACCGTAGTTCTTTTATTTGAGGAGGGTGGTATGAAATTATTAGAAGCAGCTGAAATTACGGCGGTGGTAACAAGTATCGACAAGCTAGTACATGCACGCTCTCGCCACATTATGCAAGAGCGTGCACTCGGGCCGTTGGAGATTTATCCCGCATACGAGCACTATCGCAGTATACAAAAAAGTATTCCCACGTGTGATTTTGTGGCGATAGTGGATACTACGTACCTCACCACACTCATTACTGCATTTGGGTGTGCAGTTATTGTGTACAGTGAATTGTCAGTGCAAGAACGAGTGTCGTTCCTTCTTCCTGCGCAGGTACAAGCACCAATGATTGTTGCGGAAACATCCATGCTTCTTACGGGTCTTATCGTAAGTACCACTCACCGTAATGGTGTTGCGCCCGAGTACTTTGAGGCGAGTGCGCAAAACTGTTTTGAGGTATACTCAACACTCTGTGCTGTTGAGTAGATATGTATACCGCATGACCGTGAAGAGTACATAAAACCGGACAACATAGTTGTTGTCCGGTTTTCGCATATCAATACGATTACGATTCTATACCGAGCGCTAGACGTACGAGTCTGCGCATTCGTTGGATGCAACACGCATCTTTGGAATCCAGGTCATGGTACGCGATTGGAAGCCAATGAGGTTCTTCTATTTTAATGCCCACCAAAGCACCCTCTGCATCAAATGCGTAAGCACTCTTGTTTGTGTTGGGGAGTTTGAGTTCAATAACTTCGCGGGTACCTTCGCCGTGTGCACAGTATGCGACCCGAAGGCCTCTTGCCAGGTTGGTGAGGTGGCGATAATTGGAATCTCCGTCGACATGATGAGAGGGAACAAGATCTCCCTTCTGTAGCTTGGTTCCCCATTCGGAAGCGGTAAGGGTGCGAGGTCTTCGAAACAGACCAAAGAGCACACCAACCACTATGACAAAAAAGAGTGTAAGTAGCAGAATGATGACGTGCTGATCAATACAATAGAACAAAGTTTGCATGTATCCTCCGTAGGATAATAAAAAAGAACAGTGGAGCCGGTTTCTATTATAACACGTATCACATCTTTGTACATAGTTCGCATACACTCAGTATACAAAAACACCAAGATAATACCCCTTGGTGTTTTTACGGTTTTTATTGAGAATCTCTTATTTTCGTCGCTTGCTTGCTTTTACTGCGAGCATCTCGGCTTTAATCGCGAGACGCTTGGCGGTCTTTTTTGAGCGCGACTTTTTGTTATTCCCAACACCTGATGCTCTTTTTGCCATATGAGAGATAGTATACACGAATACCGCAATTGCGATAGGTTTATTGTGTCGCTGGATAGGAATAGGTAGTCGGGCTGGCGCATAGAGAAAAGTCTCCCCGAGCATACCCTTGTTCAAATGCAGCGACACGTTCTTTTGAAGATCCATGAGTCCACGTCTCACGATCTACCTCCCCCGTGGTCTTTTTTTGAATATGGTCATCACCAACCGCAGCCGCTGCGTCGATTGCTTCTTGTATTTCACCAGGCTCTAATACCTGTTCGTCTTTGATAGCGTGTGCCCAGAGTCCTGCAAAGCAGTCTGCCTGTAATTCTTGCGCAATAGACACTTGCTCTATCTTAAGAAGGGTTTGCACATGGTGTCCCACTTCGTGGGCAATTACATAGGCTTGTGCTACATCACCCGTAGCTCCAAATTTCTCTTGCAAGAGTTCAAAAAAAGTTTCGTCGAGATATATCGTCTGATCTTGGGGGCAATAATGAGGGCCGACGTCCGAATAGGCGCCACCACACCCAGAATCGGTACCTCCACGAAAGAGGACGAAGTGTGGTGGTGTATACGTCATATGCATCGCGGAAAAGTGGGCTTCCCATGCCTGAGTGGTGGCGCCGAGGACGGTTGCTGCAAAAGACTCGTACGTGTCTTTTCCTGCAAATGCCCCCGTATCCACTTCCTGGGGTGCCGAGGGTGTTTCGGAAAGGATATGTAATACGGTACCTACATCAATGGTACCGGTCTGGAGATATCCAACAAGAAGAACAAGGGCGATACCTCCCAGACCTACGCTCCCGACACGCCGCACCGATGAGCCGCGCCGGTCTTCAATCTCACCTTGTGTTTCTAGAGTATCCCAGTTAGCCATAGTAGACGTACAGCATAACGCGTCTATTCAAATCGTCAAAATGGAGATGCGAGCAATCTACTTGTTGTGGTAAATCCTAAAAGAACACATAAACGGTAAGATATGGTAGGTACGGGTGTGGTATACTCACTCCACTATGAATAATTTCAAAAAAGAGGGCTTTCGAAAAGGAGGGGCGAGTGGAGGAGGGCGTCCAGCGTTTGGTGGTGCAAAGCGGGGAGGGGGATCGTTTGGAGGAGGACGTGAACGTGGTGGTACTGACCGATTCTCTGAACGTCGGGAGCTTTTTCCCGCCACGTGCTCTTCGTGCCACAAGGCGTGCGAAGTTCCGTTCCGTCCATCGGGTGATAAGCCCGTATTTTGTCGTGATTGTTTTGCGAACAAAGATCAGTCGGGTGGTCATGAATTTCGTGGTGGAGACCGATCAGGTGCAGATGCTCATCGAGAATATCGTCCACAACGCGACGCTCCCCATCGGTACGAAACACCGACACCATCAAAAGAAAGTGGTGTACTGTTGGACGTGCAACGTCAATTAGTTAGTCTTGAGAGTAAGGTAACACGCATCCTCACACTCCTCGATACGGCAGAAGGAATTGCTGCTCCCACGCACACTCCAGTAACTCTTCGTGAAGAAGCGCCAAAAAAGCTAGCGCGAGTAGTAGTGAAGCATGCAAAAAAAGTGACGCCAATCAAGAAAAAGATTGCAAAAAAAGCAAAAAAATAATCGAGAGAGATACGAGAGTGCAATACCCCCGCTGCAAATATGCAGTGGGGGTATGTGGTTTCAGGTACTAATGCAGTGCCTCTATAGCATCGTTTGCCGTAGGGGTTTCAGATTCACCCTCTTCCGTTTCCCAAAATCTCTCAGTGATTTCCTGTACGGTGCCCATAGTAACAAAGACAAATCCAGCCTGGATATCGGATTCCATGGTGTCGGGCATTTCTACGACGCGCCATCCCGAACGAATGCCAATCGACTCGGTACGCACGTGGTATCGTGATTCAACACCATCCCAAAACATATGTTTGAGGATGTTGTATCGACGCATGTATGCTACGAGGGACTCTCGCAGTACTTGGGGGCAGGGTGCAATCGTATTGTTGTGCAGTGCTTCCTGTGCAGAAAAAAACAATGCCGCGCATTTCTCCTTTACGGTATACAATCGACGCAAATCGTCAGAAAGGATGCCGCGGACAATCTCTCCGTCGCGGAGAGGATGGAGGGTGCTCTCATCGGGTTGTGTCGTTGCCATTTCTTGCGTTAATTCATTGAAAAGAACAGTGTAAAAATCTTCGGTAGTATTCATCAGTGTATACTCGCTGTGTCGTTTGCAAAAATAGGCGCAAACGGTACCCAAATTTATTTTACAACAACATATACCAAATTGTCAATACCCCTGTTGCTTGATATGTACATAATCAATAAATTGTGTTACAATCAACCTGGAATATTCTTTACATACCATCAGTAACAGAGGAGAACGGGGAATGAGTATCAGAAATAGTGCGACAATCTTTGAACAAGCGCTTCGTGCATGGGAAGACATTATGTTTATCGGGCAGGTCAAAGCGTTGTTGGAAAATCGAGAACCATGTGGCCCGGTTCGTCATTGGTCAGAATTTCGATCATATGTACTGCGATATCGCCTCGGCGATAGGTTCGACAATGGTCGGTTTACCTTTTTTACCACGAACCAAGTGATGTGGGGAATGCCGTATGGTATTTCCTCAATGCTTACCTCGTGGATTACGCACGGCAAGCGGGTGTATCGACTTTCGCCCAGTATGCAGGCAATGTTTAGCAAGGTGTCATTTGGCACGATGCGGATTTCTGACCTCGTGTTTCCTCTCAAGGCGTTTGGGATACAGTGCAATACCGTACCCGACACCGACGGTAATGGATCTGACGTAGGTATGATACTGGTGAGTGATTACCCTACGCTGCTCGTTGAACGGGTTACTGAGGAAGAACGTGAATCGACGGTTGCATTTTCTTTTTTTCCGGTATCACTTCTCTCATATCAAGCACTCGCATCTGGTGAAAAAAAATTGTTACTGAGCAAAATTACCGAAGGCAACGCACGACGACTACCAAAGGTATTAAAACGGGTGATGGATACGTATCGCACCAATATGAGTGCCGTTACGGGCTTTGAAAAAGATGGGTATTTGTTACCCCTCAACCGTGATCAATTAATTGAGGATTATTTTACTCAATTGAGTGCGGGAGGATTTCCGGAAGGTGACGTGACTCAGATACGTATCGTCTACAATTTGTGTGTCTACTTACAATCAATGGCGTGTATCAAAAAAAGTACCGGCATGGTTCGCTGGGAACGGGACACTAATCGTGCGGCACCAACACAATCACCAGTACTCGTCTCAGAAACAGATGTGTGTGTGGTGGAAGGCTGGGGAACGCTTGATGCAGGGGTGCACGGGGGATCAGGATCACGAGAAGGCACCTCGGGTGGATGGGAAGTAGCTCCTCACTGGAGAAGTGCTCACAAACGTCGACCAAAAGGAAAAGGGAACGATCCAACGGCAGAAAAAACAGTGAGCGTACCAAGGACGTTAGTTCGCATTGATAAAATGCCCGACATAGGAACACTGAAAGGTTCTTCAAAAAAAATTACGTAGTATACGATGAGTACGCTCCAGGTAGGTATACCTGGAGCTTTTTGTATACAAAAAGCCGCATCACAGGGGATGCGGCTTACAGAGGTAAAAATCTAAACGGATTATTCCACGGTCACACTTTTGGCGAGGTTGCGCGGACGGTCAACGTCAAGTCCTTTTAGATCCGCTACATGGTATGCAAATAGTTGCAATGCAATAGTGGTCAAAAATTGCTTAGACATACCGGGCAACAATCCAAGATTGATGGTGTGTACCGAGTCACTGACCGGTGGTAGTACTCCTTGTTCAATAAAGAGTACTACTTGTCCTCCACGAGCAATTACTTCCTGTACGTTTGAGAGCGTCTTTTCAGTAATGTCGTCGTCGGTCACCAGTGCTACGATGAGCATGTGTGGATCAATGAGTGCAAGGGGCCCGTGTTTGAGCTCACCTGCAGGATACGCTTCGGCGTGGATATACGCAATTTCTTTGAGCTTCAGAGCACCTTCAAGAGCGATGGGATACATATCTCCTCGTCCAATAAAAAATGCACTCTGCACATTCAGATATCGCCTTGCTGCTTCACGGATCACCGTATTGAGTCCCAATAGAGGTTCCATGCGTTGTGGTATCGCAAACAATTCTCCCATATACGCATCTTCATCACACCAGCCTTTTGCGCGCGTGATAGCAAGTACCAATAATCGCAATGCGGTCAACTGCGTAGTAAACGCTTTTGTTGAAGCAACACTTTGCTCGTGTCCCGCTTGGGTTATGAAGGTGTAGTTTGCAGCGCGCACCAATGAACTTTCGTCACTGTTGCAGATACCTAAGGTTGAAAGGTACGCACTTCCATTTGCTTTTTGCAGTGCCGCAAGGGTGTCTGCCGTTTCTCCCGATTGGGATATGGCAACAAACAAGGTTCCGGGACGTACCAGTACCCTGCTATATCGATATTCGCTTGCCATATGTACATTGCAGGGTATGCCCATATCGATAAACCACTGCTGTGCGGTACGGGCGGCGTAGTAACTCGTGCCACAGGCAACAATATGCAGCTGTTCAACGTGTTCAAAAATACGTGGTGAATGAGGGCCAAATGCATTCACTCCCACGGACTTCATGAGGGTATTGCGCATTGCGTCTGGTTGCTCATAAATTTCTTTGAGCATGAAGTACGCATACTCACCTTTGCCCGTACGCTCCTGCATGTTGTAGGTACGTATTTCACGCACGACTTCCATGCCGTCCGTATCGTATATGGTGTACCCATGTGGACTTATGTCCGCAATATCATTGTCATTTAATACGACGTACTGGGTCGTATGTGAGGACAGTGCAAAGGCATCAGAGGCGATATAGAACTCACCTCGCAGTACGTTTTCACCAATACCGATAACGAGTGGATTGCCACGTCGTGCCACCACAATATGCTCGGGCTCACTTTCCGCAATAATCTCAAACGCAAACGCACCTTCGAGTTGATCAACGGTGTGCTGTACGGCAGTAAGAAGGTCGCCGTGCGAGCTCCATACCAGGTGGTATTGCGTAAGATGCACAATGACTTCGGTGTCGGTGTCGGATGTAAACGTGTACCCTTTTTCAATGAGAAACGTGCGCAGTACTTCATGGTTTTCGATAATGCCATTATGTACGACTGCAAGCCCCTCCGAGATGTGCGGGTGTGCATTGCGGATACTCGGCTTTCCGTGAGTTGCCCAGCGAGTGTGGCCAATCATGACGCAACAGTGCGTCGGGAAATGCGAACCCTCTGTCATTTGAGCCAGACCCCGGACGCCATCACAGGTACGTTCCCGTACGAGGGTATTGTTTGTAGGATCAATGCCCACAACGCCCGCGGAGTCATATCCACGATACTCTTGGTTGGTGAGTAAGGTTAAAACGGTATCCAGACCGTTTGTTGAATTTGGTGCTGCGATAAAGCCAGCTATTCCACACATAATTTCTACCTCTTTGTTAATGTACCTGTTTCCAACCGATAGGTCGGGCCAACGGCGAATATAGCATATATTTTACATATTGTCAAAGATATTGTTTGGTACCCTGTTGGGGTGTGTTGGGGTGGGGGTGTAGACTATTGATATATGATGAAAAAAGACCAAGAATTTCATGATTTTGTCGTACATGACCTGTTTGATGGTATAGAAGGCATTACGTCACGTTCTATGTTTGGGGGATGGGGGATATACA
>JAKFXP010000116.1 GCA_021731325.1 Parcubacteria group bacterium | reverse complement strand
TTCTGAATCCGTGCATATTCCTGAGGAAGGCAAGAACATGCTCAAATACATGATCATTCTCTAGCCTAGTACATGCACCTCGCACCAAATCATTCAGAGAAAGATATTGTGGTTATGTACCACGGTTATTGCACAGATGGGTTTGCCGGAGCGTATGCGGCGTGGAAGCGGTGGGGAGATCAGGCGCAGTATATCCCCCTTACTGACAGGACAGCTCCCCCAGAGGGGATACTAAACAAAAAAGTCTATCTCATTGATTACAGCTATTCTGCAGACATTCTTCAAAAACTCGAAGCGGACAATATACAAGTAGTGGTACTCGACCATCATATAGGGATGAAGGGTGCGGTTGAGTCGGTCAGAGAGTATGTATTTGACACTGACCGTTCTGGCGCGAGTATTGCGTGGACATATTTTTTCCCCGAGGAAAAACTACCAAGACTTTTGGCGTATATCGAGGATAATGACATATGGCGTCATGCATTACCCGATTATGATGCGGTGGCTGGATGGCTCGCGGTACACATGCCGGAAGATTTTTTGACCTTTGGTCGTATCGTACATGAGTTCGAAGACAATCATCTCTTTCAGGAGTATTGCATCGAAGGGCGACACTATGCGACACAATACCGGCACTTTGCTGAAACGATTGTGAAGCAGGCAGAGCGAGTTTTGTTTGAGGGGTATGAGGTATCTGCGGTGAATTGTTCACCCGCCTTTCGGTCATTAGTGGGGCATCTTCTTGCGGAGCAAACTCCTCCCTTGGGGATTATATGGTATCACCGCGAGGGTGTGTGGCGCGTATCGTTGCGGGGTAATGGGTCGGTTGACGTGGCAGAGATAGCAAAAAAATATGGTGGCTCAGGACACCACAATGCCGCCGCTTTTTCGGTACCCACATACGATCAACTTCCCTTTACATTTTTAGTGGCACAACAAAATACGTGATGCCACGTAGCTTATGCGCTGTCTTCGCTAGGACTGGCCTGGGGTTGTGGAGTAGCCGACTGATGGCTGCGGTCTTCTCCACAAGTATCCCCACACGTGTTTTTGTGGAGATAGTGGTACACGGGGCAGGTGCGTAAAAACGCTGTACCGGCTAATACTGCTGATATAAGTGCCGAAATGATTTGTATATAGGGGTTTTTAACAAAAAAGAATACCAATAAGATAAGTACCGCTGCTACAAGGGTGCGGATATTTGCCTCTTTTATACCAACGTTTTTTTTCATACCAGATGGATGTGCTATAAATGCTTGGTGAGTAATGTTCTTCTGTTGTATTCAGAATGTTCCCCCTACCAGTATACAGCTGCCCACGCGAAACGGTATACTTAACCTGTATGGAGTCCGTTGATAATTTTTTTGCGTCCCTCAAAAAGCCTGACAATATGGGACTCCTTGTATTTTTGAGTTGCGCACTCATTATTTGGATTTTTAGTGATACTATCGCCAATTTTTTTCTTGATTCTAAAGCAGCAACATCTCTCGCTCCTGAAAATATATATTTATATAACCGCGCATCTTTTGCGATAAATGGTTTACTTATTGCGTTAATAGGCTTCGTTATTGATGTCACAGTGACCCAGCGCACTATCGCGGGACGAGCACAATCGATGGCACATGATTTGACCCGAGATATAGCGCTTTCGCAAGCACAATTTCAGACGCTCTATGAAAATAGTCCGTTGCCGTACTTCCTGCTCGACGAGATGGGGTGTATCGGACGACCAAATAAAGCAACGCTCCGCTTTTTTGGTGGGACGATAGAAGTGTGTGAACAGCTGAATCTATACGACATGTTGGGCGAACAAGGTAAAGGGGTTGGCGCTCAGTCTTTGTTACGTGAAAAAATATCTCGCGGATTCCCCATTAATCGGGAAGAGATGCAAATTCGCACCATCGCTGGACAATTGCGATGGGCGCTGGTGTCCGTACACGTGTTACTGAACACCCCCACTATTGCATCACGGCACATCGTGACACTGGTTGATATTACGGAAGAAAAGGAGGGTGAGCGTGCAAAATCTGACTTCTTGTTACTTGCCTCACATCAGCTACGAACTCCTATGACGACCATTAAGTGGTATATCGACTATTTATTACATACCCCAAGCATCACGTTTGCACCTGATGTACGAGAGTATCTTGAGGAAATTGATGTGGGGAATCAGCGCATGATCGATTTAGTAGGTACGTTACTGACCGTGTCTCAGGTTGAGATGGGTACCTTATTGCCTGAATACGCCCCCCTGTCAGTAGTTGAACTCACCAATGACCTTTTGAGAGAGCTCGAACCTGACATAAAAAAACGGAACCTCAAAGTAGTGATGACGGTAGATAAAGAGGCAGTTGTGACATCAGATCGAAATATGGTACGGATTGCAGTTCACAATTTACTCACAAACGCTATCAAGTATACCAAACAGGGAGGAGTGATCACTGTTGTAGCGGAGAATAGTCGTGCCCGTTGCAACATATCGGTGACTGATACGGGCTGTGGCATTGCGCTCGAGGAACAGTCGAAGATATTTTCGCGAATGTTTCGAGCAAATAATGCCCGGAAGATGTCTACGAATGGTACCGGTCTTGGATTACATCTTACCCGCTCCCTGGTTCAAAAATTAGGGGGAACGATTTCGTTCAACTCAGAAGAGAATGTTGGCACGACGTTTACCATTACTCTTCCGCATGTTGCACCGCTTGCATGAGAGAGGTATGCTTATACTATCCACCATTACCTCACCGCTCGTAAACTACTAACTCATGTCAAAAGAGAATCCTACAGTACTTATTGTTGATGATGAAGAATCACTGGTACATGTATTAGCTCGTAAATTTACCGATGAAGGGGTTACGGTCTACACCGCTATGAACGGACGAGAAGCGCTTGCGGTTGCCTTTGAAAAACACCCCGACATTATTCTTCTTGATATCATGATGCCCGAAATGGATGGGTTTGACGTTATGCATGCCTTACAAGCAGATGAGTGGGGGAAGACTGTGCCGGTGATTTTTCTCACTAACTCTTCGAGTATCGAAACGGTGGCAAAAGCGGTGACGACAGGCATGAGTGAGTTTCTAATCAAGACTGATATGCGTCTCGATCAAGTGGTGAGTCATGTACGAGATCGTTTGGCACGTCAATCATAAAGATAGTGCCTTTGCATACATCACCATAACAAACAACACGAGGTGCATACGCACCCCGTGTTGTTTGTTATGGTGATGGTTTTCTTACAGTGAGCAGGATACCCCTTTGAGTCCTAAGGTTGAGGTAATGGCGCTACAGAGTTTGTCGAGATTTTTGCGCTTGCGGATGATATGATCCTCGTCGGGGAAGGAGAGAGAGGAGACGTTTACCCCCTTCGCTTTGGCGTATTCGAGGTATTTTGTTGATTGTGTTACGGGGACGGTTGAGTCCTGCTCACCCCAGACGACTAGTACGGGGTCATCTTTTTTGAGTTTCTCCATGCCAGTAAAGACTGATGCTTTGAGGTATGCGGGGAGATTGTGCGTGTCAGGTACTCCATCAAAGAGCTCACGGAATGGGGAAGAAGGAATGGCATCAATGAGTCCGTACCAGTCGGAGACACCATTGATTGAGACTGCACCATCCACTTCCTTCTGGAGGCCGGTAATGCCGCGGAATGCCATGTATCCACCATAACTATTACCAATCAGGTACACTTTGTCGATAGTCTTATCTTTTTTGATATCAGCAATAGCTCGTTTGATGTCTTTCATTTCCACATCACCAATCTTCATGTCGAGAGATTTTCTAAAAGCCGCACCGTAGCCGGTTGAACCACTGTAGTCAATTTTGTACACATAGTTTCCCCCTTCTACCAAACGTTCCAGCATTTCATCATACACCGCGTACGAAAGGTAGGGGTGGTACGCTTTGGCGACTTGGCGTTGCGGGCCACCGTGCATCCAGATAAAGAGATTGTGTTTTTTGGCACTGGTGTCGATAGGAGAAAGAAGTACCCCAGTACGTTTGCCGTATGACTTCACTTCGCGGAGGACATTGGTGGTCAGGGGAGCCTCTTTGACGGGGGTGAGAGTCGACTTGTCTGATTCGGTAGGAGTAATCAGTGAAAGGTTGGTATTTCTCCCTTCAGTTTTTAGGTACGCTAAATACGAATCGTTTTTGGTACGCACGCGCTTTAGAAAATCACCATACGACACGTCCGCATCAACAAGGCTGGTGTTGGCACCATCGTACTTAAAGAGATCCCACTCAAGAGGTCCGTCAACATTTGCCATAAAATAAAGGGTATCGTCGACGTAGAGATAGTCTTCTGTTTCGGTCTTTGGGTTGGTGAGCTGTTTGCGTGAGGGGGTTGAAGCCGTGCCGAGTTCGTCCGTGTCCATGGTAATAAGTGTGCGGAACCCCTGTATATCGTCAAGGAAAGCCACTTGGGATTCATCTTCGGAGAATTCGAGATATGACTGCATGGCGGCAGAACCATCAATCTTAGTACCATCGGTAAATTTCCACAGTTCGTGTTTGAGTGAATTGTAATTGTATCCGGTGACGTATGTTGCTTTGGGGGAGATGGAGAGGAAGGCAAGCTCTTTTGCGAGGGTCACCGTAGAGAGTTTTTTAGTTTTTATGTCGTATTTTGTATACGCAAGGCCATTTTTGAATATAACCGCACCGTTGTCTTTTGCAAAACTAACGGTAGCGCCTTGCGTAGCGTAATTGATCTGTGCGAGTTTCTTTGGTTTTTTGCCTGAGAGGTCGTAGAGAAGGTGATAGACGGTCGTCCCGGAAACCATGGTACGCACGGCTTTGGTGCCATCGGTACTTTTTGTATATATCTTTGATCCCTTGATAGAAGGGAAGAGTGCGGGAGTGGTGGTGCCTCGGCTTTTGCAGGTTGTTTTTGTGGCGCTACAGGTAAAGTATCGAGTGCCTGCAGGACCCTTATATTCCATAAGGAGCGTGTCACCTTTTTGTTCTTTGAGAGAGCCAAAATTAATCTCACTCTGTGCTGCGTATGCGGGTATCGATACGGAGCAGGTGAGTGCGAGTAGTATGAGTGTGCGAAGTGGTAAGTGATTCATAGCCGTTTTTATTATTTACAATCAACAAACGCGCAGATGCGTGTGTATGCGAAGTTACCTTATTGTGCCTTATACATAGTACCTGACGCAACTCAAGCACTATTCTGACGCCGCAAACGATTGAGAATTGTGGTATAGTGCATCCGAACTTGCCGCGGTGGCGAAATTGGTAGACGCGCTACGTTCAGGTCGTAGTGAGGGCAACCTTGTGGTGGTTCGAGTCCACTCCGCGGCACAAAAAGCCCCTACAAGGGGCGTTTGTGTCGCGGAAGCAAGGCAACTGCTTGCCTTGCGTGTGGACTCGAACGGGCGGAACCATGTCGCACAGCGACAGGTGAGCCAGGGTCGTGAGCCCGCCCGTGGCGGGACTCCTGACTCGAGTCCACTCCGCGGCACAGATGCGGACTTCTTGCGAAGTCAGAACGGTAGATCGCCGCGCCGCAGGCGCGTCGTGAGGCAAAAGGGCCTGTCGCGTAGCCACAAATGCGTACGGCGCGGGTACGGCGAAGTGGGCGGATTTGCACCCTCGCTCCGCTGGGGCAGACTCTCATGAACAATGGTGTACTGAACCCGTAGGGTTCGTTCCGACCTTTTTGATAGGGGGGCAATTTCTGCGAAATTGTCGAGCGAGGATAAAAAAGACGGCTTGTTTCGTAATCTGCAATCCATCTTGTGTTGAACTTCGTGACGCGCGTGATAAAGTGGTGGGTATAAATTAGAAAAAAAGCATGTCCAAACTCGGTACTGCATATCAAGAACTTGTTGCGGAGGTTATTAAATCTTTTGATTCAAACAATGACATTATTGTTGAGGAAGGGTTGTGGGTTAATGGACCTGATGGCCAACGAGATATTGATGTGTCAGTCAGAGGGGTTATTAATGGGAAAGAAATATTCATTCTTATCGAGTGTAAAGATTATAGTAAGAAGACTGGGAAAGTTGGAATAAATATAATTGATGAAATCGACTCAAAAAGGCACGATTTAAATGCAGATATTGCAATAATTTCCAGTAACTCTGGGTTTACTGAACCAGCCTTAAATAAAGCGCGCCGAAAAGATATCGTTGCCATCTCTGTCCTCAAGGAAGGGGATGAGAGGGTTAAAATTGAAATAGAGCAAGAAATATATTATCCCAAGCATACATTCGGTGAATTCAAAATTACTTATAATGGACCAGATGTTACAGAACAACTTAAGAGTGCCGAATGGTACCAAATAAAGTACAAAGGCAAGTTTATAGATAGCTGGTTGATTATGAAAGCGCAAGCTGTCACATTCCTTAATGAAGTATCCGGGAAAGATGTTATCTACACTGCAAATTTCATTACACAGACTGAGTTTGACTTTGAAGGAAGTAAGATTAAATTAGATTCGATTGCGATATCTTTCAGGTCAGAGGCGGAGTGGTTTTCTCAACCCGTTAAGATCGATGCTAGCAAAGGCCTGTATGATTATTTGAGAAAAGGGGTCAGGCTGTCAGCTGGGGAAAACAGATACATGGTCAAGGGTGTCAATTTGTACGAGGGAACAAAATTAAAAGAAAAGCCATCAAAGAAGCTATTCAGCGGGGATAGAATTACGGGTGAAGTAGATATACAACTGGCTTTGAGTATAGGTATTCCAACTAAGGGTCTTGATACTGAACTTGCTCCACTCGAAGAAATAATAGTCCCGGAAGACTTAGATTTGATTTTAAAATAAGTATAAAGAATCAGAAGTAATCATAAAACCATATAACAATGGCCCACGAAAATCACCCCCTCATACTCGTAGACCTCGACATGGTCATTACCGACTTTCACGGGGGTTTTGAAAGTGTGTGGACAAGGAAATTCCCCGACAGGAAGGTTGTACCGCTATCCGAACGAAAAAGCTTCTACCTCACAAAAGACTACGCGCCAGAATACACGGGAGATATAGAAGAAATACTCAATGCTGAACACTTTCTCCTTGGGCTTGAGCCATTACCCGGAGCGGTCGATGGTTTCAGAACACTGGTTGAAACATATCAGCACGTACGGATCTGCACCACCTCACTCAAGAATCAATACAGTTCTGGCGAAAAGTGGCAATGGGTTAGTACTGTATTTGGGAGGAAGCATGCGGAAGAAATGATCGTGTGTAACGATAAGACACTCATTAAAGCCACGTACCTCATTGATGATCGCCCCTCGATACGAGGGCTTGTGGTTCCTGAGTGGGAGCATATACTTTTTGACCAACCGTATAATCGGGACGTGCAACAAAAGCGTTTTACGTGGGGTGATAATTGTGATGTGCTGTATGTATAAAATAATGCAAGGAGTATGGGGTACGAATTCAGATACCGAATGGGAATTTTATATTTCCGACACGCTACCCAACGATACCGACATATCGGCGGTCATGGGCATCCCCTTTTGGAAGGGTCAGATTGCACTTACCAAGACAAAACGGGGGTGGGAGATTCCAGGAGGACATGTCGAAGAGGGGGAAGATGCCCACTCATGTCTTGTAAGAGAATTGAGCGAGGAGATTGGTGCTGCCGATATTCTATCAAAGAAACTGTTTGGATTTAGAAAAATAACAAATCCAGATCGAAAAGTGTACGGTATCGAGGGGAAGCAGTACCCTCGAAACACCCTGGTGCCCTACTACCTAGTCGATCTTGGGTCGGAGCCTGTGGGTGCTGACGCAGAGGATTGTTTCGACTCAGGATTGTTCAACGTGTATGATGCGGAAATTCAAGAATCGCACGATTATGCACTGATACTGCTTGGATATACGTTGCAAATAAAACATTGACATAGTGCATATTTTAATGCACTATCTTGGTCGGAGTACCTTGATACTCTTCAACACATAACCCTCTACAGGAGGAGCAAATGCAGATAGTCAAACTGGAAGATAAAATCTTCGAGGTTACCGCCTCGAGAGTTGTAGACGCTGATCGTATC
Source organism: Parcubacteria group bacterium (assembly GCA_021731325.1). GTDB lineage: Bacteria > Patescibacteriota > Minisyncoccia > Phycocordibacterales > UBA12088 > UBA12088. The sequence continues at coordinate 1,491 of JAKFXP010000116.1, read as the reverse complement.
CATGGCGACCTCTCCTACATGGAGCAGGCCGGAATGCTGACCTTTGGTGATCAGACCACACGTATTCTCAATGATGAGTTCGTCAAGTGCGGATACTCGGTAGAACTTACCGACCTCTGCTATGAGGACGACCTCTCCATCGGTCTACAAATGCCCGAAACATGGTACCTAAACCGAGGACTATATGCCCTCAGCATTTCGATGTACTTCAACTTTCTGAACTATAAGGAGTTAGCAAAAGCACAACGCCTCTACAGCATTAATGCCGAAGTCGCACGTGATTTTGGACGCATAGCGGCAATCGAAGTGTACCTCGAAGAAGACCTGAAACAACAGCTTGATCTTGCAAGCATACGATACTTCGGTACACCGCGGACACTTACCGAGTGTATGCGGGTGCTCGAAGGATGGGATATAAAGCGAATCCCGCGCCTGAAACGGTACGTCACCTATGCTGACTTTATCCAGCTGTGGTGTAGCGTTAATTTTCCGCACTACCTTGAATCTGAATGGCGATTGGGCAAAGAGGTTTCGAAGTCAATGTTTGAGATCAATAAAACGATCAATGTCCGGGAGGGTATACGGTACTTTTGGATGAATTATTTGGAGTGTCGCAAAGAAAGAATTGCACCCGAAGACATAGAGGTGGATATTCTTGACCCAACCTTCCAAATGATTCGCGAGCCAAGGTACGTCCTTCTTGGGGAGGACATATATGCTGGTGAATCAATCGACACAGGATCAGAAATCGTCTTCAAAAGCTTCAGCGAGTCGAAGATCGTGAAGTATCCAAGAAACGTGTCGTCTAACCAGGGTCAATACGATACTGCGCAACTTGTTCGCAAACGATTTCCGTCAGCAACGGTCATACTGTTCAAGAATCCACCCAGCATGCCCACCTTCACCATGACAAAGTTCGATGAGGTAAAAGAGGGGGTGAGTCGAGAAGTTGCGGTTGTGGCTAACGGTCTGTGCCATGTGCATACCATTTTGGGAGCAGGTCAATGAAGCATCGTACCATCACCAAAAACTTTCTGTGTGAAGCGCTTCGTGAAGGCTTCTGCAGGGGCGAGCTCAGAGAGAATGAATACTCGGCACTTGCGGTCTTACACAATGCTCTCAATGTGTCCGATGGTATTCGTGTTAGAAAAGCAGAAGGTTATGAGACGGAAACGTTTCTGCTTTCCGTCCCGCAGTTCACGGGCCACAATGGCTTGGTTGTTAAGATAGTCTCATTGGAGGATGAGGCGCTACTTGCAGCAACCGTCAGAGAGTGTGTTGTCCTGCAACAGCTACGTATACAGGAACATTCGTTTGTTGTACCACGCTACATGGGTGAGGTTGAATATTCAGGCGTACGTCTTTTCGTTACTGAATTTTTACCCGGACCGCTAGCTAGTGAGGTAATGCTTGAAAAAAGTGAGGTGCACAAAATCGCATTGAGTATACGAAATGTGCAGGAGTGTTTGTGTACCACCAAGGTTGGCGTCG
>JAKFXP010000056.1 GCA_021731325.1 Parcubacteria group bacterium | reverse complement strand
TCAACACCACCGCAGGGTGCTACGCCATGAACGGGGTATGTCTCCTCTCTAATACCTCAGGTCTTACCGGAGCAGGGACGGCCGGTATGCTTGCCTCATGGAATAGCACCACGGGACTCACGGCAACCGGTACCCCTACCATGGCATCGTTTGTCGCAACCTCCACCACCGCAACCAGTACGATTGCGGGTAAGATGCTCATCTACAGCTCTACGACCAATGCAGGCTATGGTACTACCTCATCCAACGCACTTCTTGAGGTGTATGGAGGAAGTATTGAGGCGAATGCGCCGGTGCGACCCGTCATTAAAGGTGTGGTAGATACGACGGGTAATGCTGAGGGTGTCTACGTCTCAGGCAAATACGCGTACGTTGCAGATCAGGGGAGCGGACTCCAAATTATTGATGTAAGTAATCCTGCAATCCCGGTACTTATCAGCACGCGTGATACTGTTGGTAGTGCTCAAGGGGTCACCGTCTCCGGCAAGTATGCATACATCGCCGACCAGAATTCTGGCATTGCAATTATTGATATTAGTAATCCCGCAGAGCCTGTAACTGTTGCTACTCGTGATACCACGGGTACTGCGTACGATATGTACATCTCCGGTCGCTATGCATACGTGGCAGACGGGGGGAGTGGTTTGCAAGTTATAAATATTAGTAATCCAGCAAATCCTGTTGTGGTAGGTACCCGTGATACTGCAGGTAACGCCCGTGAAGTCTACGTCTCCGGCCGCTATGCGTACGTGGCTGACTTTGCGTCAGGTCTCCAAATTATGGATATTAGTAATCCAACAAACCCCGTCATTCTTGCTTCTCTAGATACTTCCGGTAACGCCCTTGCGGTCTACGTCTCCGGCCGCTACGCGTATGTTGCAGACGCTACTTCGGGTATCGAAATCATTGATATCAGCAATCCAAAAATTCCGGTGCTTGTGACGACGTATGCGGTGACGGGTAACGCATTTGATATCTACGTCTCCGGCCGCTATGCGTACGTTGCCGACAATTCGCCAAGCCTCCAGGTTGTTGATGTGGGTAATCCAGCGCAGCCTGTTGCTATTGGTATGGTGCAAACAAGCGGCTCACCTTCAGCGATACACGTCTCCGGCCGCTATGCATACGTGGCAGACTTTGCTTCGGGTCTCCAGATCATCGACATCAACGGCTCCGAATTCTCATCCCTCCTTGCAGGTACGTTGGAGGCAACCACGATCGACGTCACCGGTGACCTCGTCGTAGGGAACAACGCCAACATCCTCGGTGGTCTCAACGTCGGTGGTGACCTCTACGCCCGCGGCACCGGTGCCTTCACCAAATTCGCCACCACCTCACTTGCCAATACCTACGCGCTCGAAGGCAACGTCATCGACAACCGCACCAGTAGTGTCGCCGACGTCATGAACCTCGTACACACCGCCTCATCATCTCCTGCAAACAACATCGGTACCGGTCTCCTCTTTAGTGCAAGTGATGCCTGGGGTACGGTACCCGCACTTGCACCCTACGGCGCAACCTCTACGGCACAAATCGCAAGCATCCTCACGAGTACCGCAACTACCGCACCTACCAGTGTCCTCACCTTCAGTACCAAGAACGCAAACACGGGTCTTACCGAGTGGATGCGTCTCTCCAACGACGGCAACCTCGGTATCGGTACCACGAGTCCGTACAGCAAGCTCTCCGTCGCCGGACAAGTAGTAGCAGCAAACTACATCGCTACCACCTCGACCTCAACGTTCGCCGGCATCACCACGACCGGTCTCGCCATCACCGGCACCGGTACCACCACCGCTGCAAGTGGCTTCAACACCACCGCAGGGTGCTATGCCGTGAACGGGGTATGTCTCCTCTCAAACACCTCAGGTCTTACCGGAGCAGGGACGGCCGGTATGCTTGCCTCATGGAATAGCACCACGGGACTCACGGCAACATCCGGACCTACTGCAGAGTACTACACCGCAACAGGTAGCGTTGCATCTCGTCTGCCGTATGCAAGCTCTACTGACATTACGACCAGTGGTCGCCTCTATCTGGCAAACGGTCTTGTTGGCACCCCATCACTCGCTTTTTCAGGAGATCTTGATACAGGCCTCTATCTTAATGGGGTGAATGGTGTTGGTATTACTGCAGGGGGAAATGCAATGACATGGAATGGTACTGCATTGTATGCCAATACTGATTCTGTGCGCGACCTCGGTATTGATGGAACTAATCGCTGGCGAAACCTCTACGTCAATTATGCATCAATGACCGCACTCACGGTTGGAGGGCCGGTGGTAGCAAATAGCTACATCGCTACCACCTCAACCAGTACCTTTGCAGGGTTAACGACTACCGGATTTGCAAACACCAGCAGCGCAACCTCCACCTTTGCTGGGGGCATCTCTGCACCTCGTATTGCACTCACTTCTGGCTTTTATCAATCTGGCTTTTCAGCTGGGTGTACGGGTACCGAGTCTGAGACAGTACTCTACAATGCAACGACCGGTACCTTTAGTTGTGGAAGTGATGACGGACTTACTACTGCCGTAAGTCGTATTGAGGAGGAAGATGTCGCTATCGTTGACCCTGCTGCACGGATCGATTTTGCTGGCCAAGATTTTGTAGTCACCTCTGAAGGGGGTAGTGAAGCGCGTATTGCTATTGACTACACCAACTCTGGTATCACACGCTCAAGCACGACTGCAACCGTTACTGCTCCCTGGATCTTTACCGCAACTACCACCGGCACTGTCTTTGTGGCAACCTCAACGGTCTCCACCTCAACCCTTCCTCTCTTGAACGTAACGGGACTTCTCCTCGGCAATGATTATGTCACCGACCTCACGGGTACTGGTTTGACAATCGCAAGCAACTCCCTCACGGTCTCTCTCGGTCTCGAAGGACTCACCGACGTTGCGGACGCCATCACTGAAAATGCAGGAGACCTCCTCTACTGGACAGGATCTCAGTGGAGCGATCTTGCAACGAGTAGTTTGGGGATCAACAGCGACAACGTCGTACAGGGAAGCACCAATCTCTTTAGTCAGTGGACAACAAACGGAGGCAACATCAACTACGCAACCGGTAATGTCGGCATCGGTACCACGAGTCCGTACGCCAAGCTCAGTGTTGCTGGAGATGTCGTTGCAGCCTCATACATCGCTACCACCTCGACCTCAACCTTTGCAGGCATCACCACGACCGGTCTCGCCATCACCGGCACCGGTACCACGACTGCTGCAAGTGGCTTCAACACCACCGCAGGGTGCTATGCCATTAGTGGTATTTGTGTCGGAGGTGCCAACTTCACCGGAGCAGGAACGGCCGGTATGCTTGCAAGCTGGAATAGTGCAACCGGCCTCACCGCAACATCCGGACCTACCATGTCCTACCTCACCGCAACCTCTACGACCGCAACCTCAACCTTCAATGGCCCGGTACTCTTGCGCGGGTCAACCACTCAAGCAGGCTACGGCACCACGTCGTCTACCGCACTCTTAGAAGTGTATGGGGGAAGTATTGAGGCGAATGCGCCAATGAAGCCACGATTGAAAGGAAGCATTGACTTGACGGGTAACGCCCGCGATGTGTATGTGGCTGGAAAATACGCGTATCTTGCAGGTGGATCAGCAGGTCTCCAAATTGTAGATATCTCAAATCCCACATACCCACGATTGACTGGAACGCTTGCGACGGTGGGTACCGCGCGTGGGATATATGTATCTGGTAAGTACGCGTACGTTGCAGCAGATACTTCAGGAATCTATATTATCGATATCTCAAATCCTTCAAGTCCAGTCACCGTTAGTGTTTTTGATACGGTTGGTAGTGCGTTCTCGACCTTCGTTTCTGGTCGGTATGTGTATGTGGCAGATGACACGAATGGACTCCTGATACTTGATATTGCTGATGCAGCACGACCGACACTGGCTGGTTCATACAATACAACGGGCAATGCGCTGGACATATTCGTTACGGGTGCCTATGCATATATTGCAGACGACGCTTCAGGTCTACAGGTACTCAATGTCTCAAATCCACGAAATCCAGTAAAGGTTTCCACGCTCGCAACCACTGCAGCAAAAGATGTGTATGTTTCTGGAACGTACGCGTATGTTGCTGATGATACTGCCGGTGTGCGTATCGTTGATATCAGTAATCCAATAAGTCCCGTAAGTGTTGCAAGTCGTGCTACCAATGGCCTCCCCCGTGGACTGTTTGTCTCTGGCCGCTATGCGTACGTGGCGGATGGTACGGCAGGACTCCAAATTGTTGATGTCTCAACCTCTTCCAATCCGATACTTGTGGGTGCATATGATACGACGCAGTCGTACCATGTATACGTCTCTGGTCGCTATGCCTATGTTGCAGGTGATACTCCTGATAATCTCACCATCATCGACATCAACGGCTCCGAATTCTCCTCTCTCCTCGCGGGTACGTTGGAGGCAACCACGATCGACGTCACCGGTGACCTCGTCGTAGGGAACAACGCCAACATCCTCGGTGGTCTCAACGTCGGTGGTGATCTCTACGCCCGCGGTACCGGTGCCTTCACCAAGTTTGCCACCACTTCACTTGCCAACACCTACGCGCTCGAAGGCAACGTCATCGACAACCGCACCAACAGTGTTGCCGATGTCATGAACCTCGTACACACCGCCTCATCATCTCCTGCAAACAACATCGGTACCGGTCTCCTCTTTAGTGCAAGTGATGCCTGGGGTACGGTACCTGCGCTTGCACCATACGGCGCAACCTCTACGGCACAAATCGCAAGCATCCTCACGAGTACTGCAACCACCGCACCTACCAGTGTCCTCACCTTCAGTACCAAAAACGCCAACACGGGTCTTACCGAGTGGATGCGTCTCTCCAACACCGGCAATCTGGGCATCGGTACCACCTCACCTGCTGAAAAGCTCTCGGTAGAGGGTAACCTCTACGTCAACTCGGTGAGCACCTCCACCTTTACCGGCAACGTCAACGTGCAAAACGTGCTCAAGGTAGGTACCTCAAGTACGTACATCTACGGCAACGCAACGAGTACGTTTGGGGGTGGTATTGAGACGACCGCAATCCGTGTTACGGGTGCAGGGGCGGCCACGAGCACCTTTGCGCAAGGACTCAATATTACCGACGGATGTTACTCGATAGATGGGGTCTGTATCGGCGGCGGCACTGCAACAGCAGCGGGAAGTGCAGGCAACGTACAGTTTAACAACGGTGCAAACGCCCTTGCTGCAGATAGCAACTTTATGTGGGACGATACCAACAAGCGTTTGGGTATCGGTACTTCTTCACCGTACGCCAAGCTCTCGGTTGCAGGACAAGTCGTAGCAGCCAACTACGTAGCGACGACGAGTACGAGCACCTTTGCGGGGATTACGACAACCGGTCTTGCAATCACGGGCACTGGCAGCACAACTGCAGCAAACGGCTTCAACATAACGTCTGGCTGTTTTGCGGTCAACGGCGTGTGTGTCGGGGGCGGAGCGGGCAGTGGCACCGTAAACAGTGGCACCCTGGGTCAGGTCGCCTATTACAATGCAAATGGTACGGCGGTTACCGGCACCTCAACCCTCTTTATCGACGCTACCGGCAACGTGGGCATCGGCACCACGAGTCCGTACGCCAAACTCTCGGTCATTTCACCACGTACCGGCTCTACGACGGGCGACATCCCTGCATTGTGGGTGGGTACCACGACCGACCCCGACAAGTCACCGCTCTTGTACGTAGGGGCAACGACCACGGGTGCACTCGACTACGCGCGTGTAGCGATTGGTACGACCTCGATTGGAACAGCAGGCTTACGTGATCAGTTTACTCTAGCAGGTAGGTACTACAGTACGTGGAGGGAAATGCGATGTGATATGTTCGGTGCTAGTGTCATACTCACTACTACCACTGATGTTTCAAGTCTGTGTGGAAATTTTGGATTAGATATGTTTACTGCAGGAGGTGTTAATGTGGTTACTGTTGCGGTACCAAACTATGGGAACATGCGAACTAGCGCTTCGGCAATTTCATCTCTTAGTGTTCGTACGTGGGGCACAGTAACTAATAAACTTGAAAACCCGGTTATGGAGGCTACTGTAAAAATCCCTGCTCAAACGTCAAATGCGCACTTCACTGTTGGGTTCACTAATCAGGCGCCAAACGTACTTGCACAATCAACAACTACAAGAGGAGTATTCTTTGAGGCTTCAACAACAGGTAGTACGTGGTGGGCTATTGTTCAAAATGGTACAGGAACAACAACTGTAAATACTACTATTGCCACATCAACAAGTTTACAAAAATTGCGTATCGAACTTACTTCCAGTAATGCAATCTTCCTAATTAATGATGTTGTGGTGGCTAATATTAGTACCAATCTCCCGACTCAGAATCTCGCTCCACGAATAGCGGTGATTAATGCAAGTGCGGTAGTGCATCAGTTTGATGTTGGGTATATACGTGTCTGGATTGATGATCCTCCAACAGGTTATCCATCTGTTGCTGAACAACAGAGTATACCTATCTCCGAATTCGACCCTATCTCCGGTGCATCAATCGCAAACAGCTGGCTTGTCGAAGACCCATCCCTCTACGACGAAGGTACCATAGTCTCACTCGACGAAGCAGGGGGTAGCACCGTGCGTCGTGCACAGGGTGCAGACGATACCAACCTCTTTGGTGTCGTGGCAACGAGCCCAAGCACGGTGATGGGCAATGAGACCGCAAGCACGACGCGCATTGCAACGGCAGGCCGTGTCAACGTAAAGGTATCCAATAGTGCCGGTGCCATCAAGGTGGGTGATTACCTCACCGCATCCCCTGAGGCAGGAGTAGCAATGAAGGCGACGAGCTCAGGTATGGTGATTGGACGCGCACTCGCCGCACACACCGGCAGCACCACCACACTCATCCCCGTATTGGTACAGCCAGGTGAGCGCGCAGATACAACTGTCATCAACCGTGCACTTCGCGACGTACTCGGACTTGATATGGGTCTCATTGCACAGGGTGAGACGGTAAGCATCTGGAACAGCTTTATTGCCCGCGTTGCGCAAGCGACAAGTGCACTCACGACCACTCCTGTTGGTACGGGCAGTACGGGCGCATACTCATACAACGATGCGTCCAAGCTCACCACGATTACCAATCTCGTCATTGGTACCTCATCTGACGCTTCGGTACTCACTGCAACCAATCTGCCCCAAGGCTCGCTCGCAGTCACCAACGGTGCCCTCTGTGTCGACAACGGTGATGGTACCTGTGAGAGTGGGGTACGTGAGCAGGGGGGCATGTACGCAGAGCGGGGTGCACTCTCTGGGCTCAACCTCGCCGAGGTGTACCCAACCAAAGACGACAGTTTGGTACCCGGAGAACTCGTGATGCTCGACCCAGAAAATCCTGTGTACGTGTCACGCTATGCTACCTCAAGCGACGCAGCTGCTGCACGTCCTACGTTGCTCGGTGTGGTCTCAACCGATCCAGGATTGTTGCTTGGTGGCTTCAAACAAAACCCAGAGTATATAGACGAAGAAAAAGTATCCGTTGCACTTTCAGGACGTGTACCAGTTAAGGTAACGAGTGAGTACGGTGCTATTAAGGTGGGTGACCGCATTGGCCCCGCAACGACCCCAGGATTGGGTGCACGTGCTGCAAAAACCGGCTACACGGTAGGTATTGCACTCGAAGCGTTTGAGGCAGGTGAGAGTGCAAGCTCAAGTGTCGAGACCGGTACCATCCTCGTATTTGTGGACCCACAGTACTACTTTGCAGAAAACCAAATCTTCGTAGATCACCTTACGGGCAATGTAGGTGTGGGTACCACTACCGCACTCCACGCACTCCACGTGAGCGGGGCGGTAGCAGGCAACACCTTTGTGGCATACGGCACGACGACCGGCTACCGCAATACCGCAGCGCTCACCCTCGACGAACGCGGTGACATGTTGAGCAAGATTCGCACCCTTGAGATTAGCACGTACGGTACCGGCGAGGAGGGTGAAGTACGCAACCTTGCACTCTTGCCCGAGCACATGCCTGCCGAAGTACGCTCGGCCGATGGCAAGGGTATCGACCTCTACAAGCTCTCAGCATTTACGCTCGCCGGGGTGCAAGAGCTCTCAGCAAAGGTAAACGCGCTCGAAAGTATCCTGGGTATCTCACTCGCAGATCTACAGATGGCAACCTCAAGTGAGAGTACAACGGGTAACGGATTGGTAGCGATTGTACTCGATGCGCTCCGAGGGTTTGGGGTATCCATTCGAGATGGCTTTGCATCCTTTACCGCACTCTTTACCGATGAGTTGACGGTTGGTTCCGAGGAGATGCCAACAGGTATCCAGCTCTTCGACGAGGCAACGGGTGAGGCGTACTGTGTCCGCATTCGGAACGGCGCCATGGTACAGAGCGCAGGAGAATGTGCGGCACAGCCTCCTACTGAGAACACGCCTGCACCTGCACCAGAACCTCAACCGACTCCCGCTCCAGAGCCTACCCCCGAGCCAAGCCCAGAACCTACTCCCGAGCCGACACCGACCCCAGAGCCTGAAGCACCCACCCCAAGCCCAGAGACAACCCCAGAGCCAGCACCTGAACCCAATCCCGAACCAACACCGACTCCCGAAGAATCCGCTCCAGCACCGACGCAATAGTGAGTTGGGTTATGCACAGGTTGTTGAGAGAGGGTGGGGTGGAAGTATACTACTGGTATCTATCATCCAAGCGACCAGGGTCGATCGTAGGGTGCGCGGGGTGTAGATGTACATAGTGGGCTGTTTATTTATACATACTAACCAAAAAACATCATGTATAAGATCGGGAAACTCTTATCACTTGCAGTATTTGCTATTGTGTGGGCTGCCTCTACCGGCAGCTCGGTTGCCGAGGCAAGCGTGTCAACCATTAACCTATCAGGTAGCCCAATGTTTCAGTTTGTGTTGCTGGACACATCAACCTCAACGGCTGATGAAGTGTATACGCTTCCATCAACAACAGGTAACCATGGAATGATTAAGTTGTTTAAGGTACGTAATGGTACCATACCTTATATGGGTATTGTCGAGGCCCCAGCAAATGAAACCTTAGACGGTTCTTTGGCACAAAGGGAACTACCAAATGGTGGTGATTATATTACATTAATCGCGGACGAGGTACATAATACTTGGTGGATTATAAATATTGGTAACGCAAATTAATAAACCACTATTTATTTGACAACAAAAACGACCCCAAGGTCGTTTTTGTGTATGTGGTGTTGTGTGGTACTATGCACCGCACTATCCAACGGGCGTTGGGTAGGGTAGTTCTTTTGTTCTTTTTACAACGAGGTATATATGAAAGTACGTAACGTAACACTCATCCTATTGGCGAGTGCTCTATGGTGGGCTCGTGCCGTCTATGCGGTAGAACCCGGCATGATCCACATGTGTGTTCGACCAACTGGTGTCGCGGTCATCAACAATGCATCGGACACTTGTCCGAACAATCAAGAGTCGCTGTATGTCCAACGCGCCATCCCCGGCCAACGCGTCGCGATGGGGGTACTGGCACATGTCCAGGCTGATGATCAGATTTTCTTTTCCCCTGCAACTCCCGTATCAGTACCAGGTCTTTCCGGTACTTTTAACACAACACTTTCCGGGTGTATTAAAGTGGAAGTACAAATTAGTGTAGAGGGAGGTAGAGCCTACGACGCACAATATCAGGTGTACGTTGACTCTATTCTTAGAAAAGAAGCAAATATATCTCCAAGCGTAGCTTTGTTGGAAGATTTTAGCACAGTGGTGCCAATATGTAATCTAGCTATAGGGAATCATACGTTTAATGTTGTTGGGATCGCATATCCAACCGAAGAATTACGTATCACCTCACGCTCCCTCCTCGTTGAAGGCTGGTAACAGCCCCCACCAAACACCCCGCTCCCGCGGGGTGTTTTCTCTAACCACCAAAAACTACCCTAAAGGTAGTTTTTTCATAATGATAGGCGTGTTACTTTTTTTTATGGTGCTGGACTTCCGTACAACACTTATGCGCAGTCG